>JBEPZC010000128.1:0-3600 GCA_041641035.1 Candidatus Bipolaricaulota bacterium | reverse complement strand
GGGGCGAAGCTTGGGCCAGCGCAGGTGCTCTTGCAGAAGGTCGACATCAAAGCGCTGCAAGAGAAATACAGCCGTATGAAAGCGGGCTAGGGCCTTGCACGCGCTCTCTCTATTCGCTAGAATCGGTGTGCTTTGGGGCAACTGCTCCCAATCTCATACTGAGAAGGATGGAAACTATGAGCCAGTACGCTGTCATTGAAACCGGCAGCAAACAGTATCGTGTCGCCCCAGGCGATACGATAGTGATCGAGAAGCTGAAGGGCGTGGAGGTCGGTCAGCAGGTCGAATTTGCGAACGTTCTACTTGTCGGCGGTGAGGATGTTCGGATTGGGACTCCGTACGTGCAGGGAGCACGGGTAGTCGCAGAGATCTCTCAGAGCTTCCGCGGACCCAAGCTCGACGTCTTCAAATATAAGCGCAAGACGCGTTACCGCCGCAAGATCGGCCACCGCCAGCCCTACATGAAAGCAGTGATCAAGGAGATTCGGCTATGACCTCCGTCGAGATTCTCCGAGATTCTGAAGGGAAGATCTACGAATTTCGCAGTCGTGGCCATACAGGCTATGCCGAAGCCGGGCGTGACATTGTCTGTGCTGGGGTCTCGTCTATATTACAGACGGCGGTCTTGGGCTTGGAAGAGTATTTGAAGTTAAAACCGAAAGTCGAGCAAGAGAAGGGCTTCTTGTACTGCCAAGTGGAACGCGATATCTTTCTCAATCGCGAGATCGACGCCATCTTAGAGACCATGGTCCTGGGGCTGCGCGCCATGGAGCGCGAGTACCCGCAGTATTTGAAGGTTGAGGAGGTTGTGGGCAATGTCAAAGTCTAGGAGATTTGATCTTCAGCTCTTTGCGCACAAGACGAGCAGCGGCAGCTCCCGCAACGGGCGTGATTCCAACCCCAAGAGCCTAGGCGTCAAGGCGTTTGGTGGCGAATTCGTGCGTACGGGAAGCATTATTGTGCGACAGCGTGGGACGAGATTTCGTCCGGGCGAGGGCGTAGGAGTGGGGCGCGACTACACGCTCTTTGCCTTGCGGGATGGCCGGGTCGTCTTCCAAGGGAGATTGGTGCACGTTCGCCCTGAATGATAAGTGTTTATTGATGAAGCCAAGATCTGTGTAGTTGGGGGCAAGGGCGGGGATGGGATCATCGGGTTTCGCCGAGAGAAATATGTGCCCAAGGGCGGCCCCGATGGTGGCGATGGTGGGCGCGGCGGTTCTGTAATTCTCAGAGCTGATCCCCATGTCAATACATTGCTCTCATTCAAGCACAAGGTGCACTTCAAAGCCAAGCCCGGCCAGCACGGTGGCAAGAACGAGCGTCGTGGTGCGGATGGCGAAGATTTAATCATCCGTGTGCCTGTGGGCACAGTCGTCAAGCTGCTCCATACTGGGGAGATCTTGGCCGATCTTGATGAGCCTGGGAAAGAAGTCGTCGTAGCGCGGGGCGGGGAGGGGGGGCGGGGCAACGCGCACTTTAAGAGTTCGACCCGGCAAGCACCCCGGATCCGCGAGCGCGGCGCTCCTGGGGAAGAGCGCTGGCTCAAGTTAGAGCTCAAACTCCTGGCCGATGTGGGAATCATCGGCTTCCCCAATGCAGGAAAATCAAGTCTCATTGCAAAGATATCAGCAGCTCGCCCCAAGATCGCTCCCTATCCCTTTACTACCCTGACTCCCAATCTTGGAGTCGTCCAGGTCGAAGAGTTCAAAGAATTTGTCGTAGTAGATATTCCCGGCTTGATTGAAGGGGCACATGAGGGCAGAGGCCTAGGCGACAGGTTCTTAAAACATATCGAGCGAACGCGATTGCTCATCCATCTGATCGATCTGTCGCCGACCGGGCGTGATCCCCTCTCCGATTACGACGTGATCAATCGCGAACTGCTCTCGTTCTCGCCCACGCTAGCGGAGAAACCCCAGATCGTCGTGGGCAACAAGATCGATCTTTTGAGCGAGCAGCAGCGCCAAGAAGTGCGCGAGCGCTTTGCGGCTCGCAAGATAGAGCTGCACTTGATTTCAGCGGTGACGGGCGAGGGGACGCGCGAGCTTGTATATCAGTGCTATCGTCGTTTGGAGGAGCTGAAAGCGGTGCAGTCTTCAGCACACAGCCAGCCGACGATACAAGCACCGACGCGGCGGGTCTACACGTTCACTGGCGGTCCGGCATTTGAGGTCCACCGTGATGGGGATATCTTCGTGCTCAGCGGGCCGTCGGTCGAGCGCTTGAGCCGGCTCTCTCTGGAAGAACGCGATGCCCAAGAGTATCTCTATGAGCGCCTTGAGGCGTTGGGTATTCTAGCCGAGCTGCGGCGTCAAGGCCTGCATGAGGGGCAGATTATCCGGTTGGGCACGCATGAGCTTGTATATAGTAGAGATTGATTGAGGCTGGGCTAGTGCCCCCGCTTGACAAAAGCAGACTAATCTGGTAGGATTTTTACAGAGCGGCTTACACAGCAAAGGAGTTCGATTATGGCACAGGCATTGGAGATCAAAGATCTGCACGTGAGCGTCGAGGGCAAAGAGATTTTGAAGGGCCTCACGCTGACCGTCAGGACGGGAGAGGTGCACTCGATCATGGGGCCCAACGGGTCGGGCAAGAGCACTCTCGCGTTAGCGTTGCTGGGCCACCCTAAATATGAAGTCACTCAGGGTGAGATACTCTTTAAAGGGCAAAACATCGTGGAGCTGGAGCCTGATGAGCGTGCGCGGCTGGGGCTGTTTCTTGCGTTTCAGTATCCCTTAGAGATTCAAGGTGTTCCGTTGGGGCGATTTTTGTGGGCTGCCAAGAAAGCGCGCTTCGCGGGGGCTTCTGACGGCCAGCCCGACAAGAAGGCTGATGCCAAGGCGCTGGCACAGTTTAGAAAAGAGCTCCAGGAGAAGATGAAGCTTTTGAAGATGGACGACTCGTTTGCTCAGCGCTATCTCAACGTGGGGTTCTCTGGCGGGGAGAAGAAGCGAGCTGAGATCGTCCAAATGCACATTCTCAAGCCCGAGATCGCTATTTTAGACGAGACCGATTCGGGATTAGATATTGACTCCGTCAAGATCGTTGCCGAGGCGGTCAATCAGCTGCGGGGGCCGGATTTTGGGGCTCTGGTGATCACGCATTACCAGCGCATCTTAAATTTCTTAAAGCCGGATTTTGTGCACGTTATGATAGACGGTCGGATCGTGCGCAGTGGCGATGAAAGCCTTGTCCATGAGCTTGAAGCCAAAGGCTACGACTGGCTGGTCAACGAAGCCAAAGCTGAGGTGAGATAATGCCCGCCAAGATCGAAGAAGTGCGCCATTTAGGCGAGAAGAAGCGTCCTAGTGCCACCGGAGAAAAATACGACCGAGATTACTCGCGCTACGCGTTCAGCTACCCCACGGACAAGTACAAGTATGTCTTGAAGCCGGGGCTCTCTCGCGAAGTGATCGAGGAGATCTCTGCTATCAAGAACGAACCCCAATGGATGCGCGAGTTCCGTCTGAAGGCCTACGAGATCTTTCTCAAAAAGCCGATGCCAACCTGGGGAGCCGATCTCTCCCAGATCAATTTCGACACAATTACATACTATGCCACGCCGACAGACAAAGGAGCCCGCAGCTGGGAGGACGT
>JBEPZC010000127.1:0-3606 GCA_041641035.1 Candidatus Bipolaricaulota bacterium | reverse complement strand
AGTCTTCGAAGAGTTACGGAAAGAGGGGTTCGCCCGCGTGCGCGTCAACGGCGAGATCAAAGACCTCACAGAAGAAGAGATCTCGCTCGATAAGAAGAAGAAGCACTCCATCGAAGTCGTCGTGGATCGCATTGTCGTCAAACAAGCGACGAAGACGAGGATCGCCGATGCCGTCGAAACAGCACTCAAGAGAGGTGCTGGCTTGGTGCTCGTAGACATCGTCGAGCAGAAGCGAGAGGTTCTCTTCAGTGAGCAGTGTGCCTGCCCTGAGTGTGGGATCAGCTACGAGAAGATCGAACCCAGATTGTTCTCGTTTAACAGCCCCTTCGGGTCGTGTCCGACGTGTACGGGGTTGGGCTTCAAGATGGAGATAGATCCGAACTTGGTCATTGATCCGAAAAAATCCCTCAAAGAGGGAGGGTTGATCCCGTGGGCTGATCGTCAGGGCAAATGGTTCTGGGGCGTGCTTTTTGGCCTATGCAAGATGTACAAGATCGACCCGGAGAAGCCATTGGGGAAGCTGCCCAAGGACCAACTCGACCTCTTGCTCTACGGGACGAATGGCATTCCCATCACCTTTCCGTACACGAATCGCTACGGGCGGACGCGCTACTTCTCTGACTATTACGAAGGGCTGATCCCGCAGCTAGAGCGCGCTTATAGAGAAGCTGAGTCCGACTGGGCTCGAGAGGAGATCGAGCGCTACATGAGCAAGCGCCCCTGCGCTGATTGTGGGGGCAAACGCCTGCGCCCAGAAAGCCTCGCTGTGACTATTGCCGGGAAGAACATCATGGACGTCTGTGCCCTCTCTGTAAGGGACGCGTATAATTTCTTCTCTGAGCTTGAGTTGACCGAGCGCGAGTGGCTGATTGCCCATCAAGTTTTGAAGGAGATCAAGACGCGCCTGAAGTTTCTCTTAGACGTTGGCTTGGAATATCTTACTCTCGATCGCCCCGCAGGGACGCTCGCCGGCGGCGAAGCCCAACGCATTCGCCTTGCCACCCAAGTGGGCTCCGGCTTGGTGGGTGTTCTCTATATCTTAGATGAGCCGAGCATCGGGTTGCACCAGCGAGATAACGTCCGATTGCTCCAGACGCTCAAAGGGCTGCGCGACTTAGGCAACACGGTCATCGTTGTGGAGCACGACGAGGAGACGATCCGCGAAGCGGATTTTATCGTGGACATTGGGCCGGGTGCGGGTAAGCACGGAGGGTACATTGTTGCCACTGGTACCGTTGAGGAGATCTGCAAAAACCCTTACTCGATCACAGGGCAGTTCTTGAGCGGGCAAAGGAAGATCCCCGTGCCCACACGGCGCCGCGCGCCCACCGGGTTCTTAACTATCGTTGGCGCGCGCCAGCACAACTTGAAGAATCTTACGGTGAAGATCCCCCTGGGGGTCTTCGTCTGCGTCACGGGGGTATCAGGGTCGGGCAAGAGCACACTTGTAGATGACATTCTCTATCGTGGTGTGGCGCAGCGCTTAGGGTATGTGGTCGAGCGCCCCGGCGAGCACGACGCGATCGTAGGATTAGAGCAAATAGACAAGATCATTGAAATAGATCAGTCCCCCATCGGGCGCACGCCACGCTCCAACCCCGCTACCTATACGGGGCTCTTCGATGATATTCGCAAGCTCTTCGCGATGGTGCCCGAAGCGCGGGCACGCGGGTATAAGCCCGGGCGGTTCTCGTTCAATGTCAAGGGTGGACGCTGTGAAGCTTGCAAGGGCGACGGTCTGATTAAAATCGAGATGCACTTCCTGCCTGATGTCTACGTCCCCTGTGAAGTCTGCAAAGGCCAGCGATACAATCGCGAGACTCTTGAGATTCGCTATAAAGAGAAGACCATCGCCGATGTGCTGGCCATGACTGTCGAGGAAGCCTTAGCGTTCTTTGAAAACCATCCGGCCATTCGACGCAAGCTCCAGACGCTCTTCGATGTGGGGTTGGGGTATATTCAGTTGGGGCAACCGGCGACGCAGCTTTCTGGGGGAGAGGCCCAGCGTGTCAAGCTCGCGACAGAGCTGAGCAAGCGCGATACCGGGCGCACGCTCTATATCTTAGATGAGCCGACGACCGGCTTGCACCTAGCAGATATCGAGAAGCTGCTCGACGTATTGCACAGGTTAGTAGAGGCGGGCAATACTGTTGTGGTCATCGAGCATAATCTCGATGTGATCAAGACGGCTGATTATATCATTGATTTGGGCCCCGAAGGCGGTGACGCTGGGGGGCGGATCGTCGCTGAGGGGACGCCTGAAGAGATATCCCAAGTTCCGGAATCGTACACGGGCCAGTTCTTAAAGAAAATGCTGCGGAGGGCAACCGAGGAGGTTGCTGTCCCCGCAGCGTGAAGTGCCTTGCAGTTCTAGCTGCTCGTGGAGTGTCTTTTACTTCTCATCCCGCGCCATGAACGCCTTCATCATATCGACGGGCAGGGGGAAGACAATCGTGCTCGTATTGCGCTCCGACGAAATGTCTATGAGAGTCTGGAGATAGCGCAGCTGGAGCGACGCTGGATTTTGCGTGAGGATCTCGGCTGCTTCGCGAAGCTTCGTCGCGGCTTGCAGCTCGCCCTCAGCGTTGATGACTTTGCTGCGCCGCTCGCGTTCCGCTTCGGCTTGACGGGCGATAGCTCGCTGCATCTCTTGAGGGATCCTTACGTCTTTGATCTCCACGGCCTTCACTTTGATGCCCCACGGATCGGTCTGCTCGTCAATGATCATTTGAAGTTTTTTGTTGAGCTTCTCGCGCTCCGCTAGAAGCTCGTCCAGCTCGACTTGACCCAAGACGCTGCGCAGCGTCGTCTGCGAGATCTGCGATGTCGCTTGGAGATAATCTTCGACTTGGGTGATCGCCGCTTCGGGGGACATCACCCTGAAGAAGACGATCGCGTTCACGTTCACCGTCACGTTATCGCGGGTGATCACTTCTTGGGGTGGCACGTCGAACGTCACCACGCGCAAGTCGACCTTGACGACTTGATCAACAATGGGAATGATGAAGAACAGCCCAGGCCCTTTGGCCCCTTGGAGACGACCCAAGCGGAAGACCACGACGCGCTCGTACTCTCGCACGATCTTGATGGCATTGAGCAAGAAGAGCACGAGGATCGCGAGCACGATGATGAGCGCAGTTGTTGGCATAGCGAGACCTCCTATGAGACTTAGCAGCATATCCCAACCCAATATAGAGACGAAGAGAACGACCAGGAACCCCAAAGCTCCTATGATCTCCGCCCATCCTTGGCTTGGTCGTTGTCTCATCAATGTAATATTAGCGACATTGATAGCTGAAAGCAAATTTCTGATATAATAAAACATCATGGGGAGAGAACGCCAAAAATTGCTCGTGGCCAACTGGAAGATGCACTTCGTGCGTGCGCAAGCGCTAGAGTATGTCAAAATCTTTACGGAACGGGTTCGAGGGGTGCGCACGACGGAGATCGTGCTGGCGCCGCCGTTCACGCTCTTAGAGACTGTGGGGCGCGAGCTGCGCGGGACTGCTATTCAATTAGCAGCGCAGAATCTCTTTTACGAGCGCGAGGGGGCGTTCACGGGAGAGATCTCGGCGATGATGCTGAGCGATTTAGGTTGCTCGTATG
>JBEPZC010000126.1:0-3608 GCA_041641035.1 Candidatus Bipolaricaulota bacterium | reverse complement strand
TGCACGCGATTGTTCAGCAGCTCGACAATATAGATATTGCCCGCGCTGTCTACTGCAATATCTTGCGGCGCGTTAAACTCCCCATCCCCATTGCCTTGCACACCCCACTGCCGTATGAATTTGCCCTCGAGATCGAACTCCTGGACACGATGGTTGTTTTGATCAACGACCAGCAAGACCCCCTGTCTGGTAAAGGCTAGGCCGCGCGGGACGTCGAACTGCCCTTCGGCGAAGCCGTTGCGCCCCCACTTGAGCAGAAACTCACCGTTCTCTTTGAATTTCTGAACCCGATGGTTGCCTGTATCGGCGACATAGACGTTCCCAGCCCCGTCTACGGCTACCGTCTGCGGCTCGAAAAACTGCCCATCACCGACTTGGCGAGGGCCAGCGCCATCGGGATCAACGCACCGCCCTGTGGGAGGTGTCACCGTGAGATTGCACTGGCTCCCCCATTGCGCTACAAATTGCACCGGAGTCCGACTGACGTCGAATTTCTGAATGCGATGGTTCCCCTGATCGGCCACGTAGGCGAACCTCCCAGTGCCGTCCAACGCGATGCTTTTAGGGGTCTCAAACTGGCCAGGGCCACTGCCACGCGTGCCCCACTTGGCCAAGAACTTCCCCGTGGAGTCAAACTTCTGAATGCGGTGATTGCCGCTGTCCACGACATAGACATTGCCCGCGGCGTCCACCACGACATCCGTTGGACCATCAAATTGCCCATCACCGGGGACAAGCGGGCCTCCCCCGTCAGGATCGCGACATCCTTCACCAGTTCGCAACAAGCACCGACTGCCCCACACAACAGTGGGGAGCTTCTCGTTCAGCTTGAACGTCGTAGGATCGAATCGCTGGATGCGATGGTTTTCCGTGTCCGCCACGTAAATATTCCCCTTACTATCTACGGCGATCCCCTGAGGGCGGCGGAATGCCCCAAGCTCACTGCCGTCTTGCCCAAATTGATCCAGAAAGAAGAGCCCATCAGCGACCTTCCTGCCAGCAATGAATTCAAACTCTTTTTGTTGGCGTAATCTGCTCTGGTCGCTGGTATGGCCTTGACGGTCCACCAAGACAACTTTCAGGGTGATCCGCTGAGCACTCTGGCAGGTTATGGGGAAGCTCAACTCCCCCTCCGGCTCCCCAAAAACCTCCTTCAGCCCGCTGACATCAATGCCAGCGGGATCAGTAGGCAGGGTGCAATCGGCCAAGCGCTTGGGATCGGAGAAATTCACGACATCGAACCTAACCTTGCTTAACTGGCCCTCACGATCGATAAACCCTACCAAAACATTCTGTTCAGCCCCCAAGGGGATCTCCTCCGGAAAGATGATCCCACTGATAATTGGCTCTGGGCCCACAGCCTTGAACGAAAACCTCTTGGGCTGGCTGACGTTCTTCTTCGCGTCCTCGAGCGTTACTTCAAGGGTGACATCTTGTGGAACCGTGGTGAAGATGCGAAAGCCAAATGCCCCTGTCTCGCTTGTCTGGGCTGGGGGCTCAAAGCTGAACACCTGCCCGGCTTTGAACGTCCCCGGCGGAGCACCCTGCACTTCGGTTGCTTCAAGGACGCGAAACGTCACTTTGATTATGTCTTTATTGACATCCCTGTACCCCACAGCTCCCTCAAAGTCGCTCCCGTCCGCAGCGATCCAATTGATAGACGTCGCGGAGGGAGGGAGGGCGTCTGGGGGGCAGTTCTCCGCAGGCAAAGCCGGGGGCGCGATGACACAGCGGGTCTTAGGCAAGAGCACGTAGGTCACGCGTGGGGCCTCCGGGCTCTCAATCTGCGACTGCGACAGCAACCCTGGGGTGTTCAGGCCAAAGATGACGAACAAGAGCGTGAACACCAGCACTCGACCAATACCATTCCCCCTACGGCTCATCTTTAACCTCCTTGAATGCGTGCCGTTTTACCCAAAATGCGGCGGCAGTTGATACGAGCCAGTCGCGTACTCGAAGGGATAGAGCACGACCCGCGCGCCATTCGGCGCGATCTGGGTATAGAAGGGGCGTACCCCGTCAAACGCTGGCGCTGCTCCGGTCTTGTTGATCCCGTAGACCTGATCGTGAGCTACTGCTAACTTCAGCGGATCCCGCTGCTGCTCCTCAAGGCTGTAGAATCGGATCAAGCCCACGACACCGCTGACTCTTGCCCCTTCCAAATTCTTGACGAGGGCCTCAGCTTCAGTGGTTTTGGCGCGCGCCAGCGCATCGGCGAGCGCGTAGACGGCGTCATACGTCGTCGCGGCGGTAAAAACAGGCCGCGTGCCAAAGCGCGCTTGATAGTTCTTATAAAACTCAAGCGTCTTGGCGCTCACTTTCGCGGTCTCCGCCGCAAAATCGGTGACGACATACCCCGTAGCCGCACCCTTCAGATCGTCAGAGAGTAACGCTTCATTCCAGCCGAAGAGCGCCACTTTCACTCTATTCGCAGACCAGCCGGAAGCGAACTCCGCTCCGACTTTCGCATCGAAGAACGCCGTGATCGCCGCAGGAACATTAATCTTCTGCAAGCGCTCTAAGAGCGCCCTAGCTTCCCCATCGGCGAGATTGCCCACGACGTCCAAGCCCGCTCGCGTGAGCCTGGGCAGCAACGCAGCGCGAAAGTCCGCACTCTGCTTGGAGGTATCACCCACAATGGCCACAGCATTCGACCGCAACACCTTGCTTTTGATCAGATTCCCGACCAAAAACTCTCGGCTGAACTCGCCACCATCAAACGCCTGGGCAGCAGCGCTGACGATGCCCGCGCGAAAGATATATTTAAAGTTCTCAAAGTTCGCAGCGACTTGATCTGTCCCCAACAGCGGCGTCCCAGTGATGAGAAAGGGCTTCTTTATACGGGGGATATCGAGCAGGAGCGCTGGGATCGTGTCTGCGCGGGAGAGGCCAACGATAGCGTCGGCCCCTTTGCTGATGAGATCGTTCAGCGCAGATCGAGCGCGTGCAGGATCAGTTTCGCTCCCCAGATCTGCAGGGATGAGTCTCACATTCAGCTCACTGGCTGCAAGCTGCGCCCCGTTGAGAATCCCCTGCCCCAGGGGCGAGCTGGCACCACCTAAAACCCCGATAGTCATCGTCTGCTGGCTGTAGCCCCGGAAGCGGCCAATCAGCACAGCTCCTGCGGCGACCCCCAGGGCGTGCAGGAACGTGCGTCGGCTCATGGCTGCGCGCATAGATAGCCTCCTTCGGTCCGCCCCATTATAGCACGAGGCAGTCCCTCGCGCCTAGGGGGCAAGACTCGCTTATAAATACCGTCGCGATAGGGAAAAAGTTTCAATGTTATCTGCACTACAGACGGCGGGGGAAGAGAACGATACAATAAAAGCTCTCTATCATCCTCTCACCACCACCACAAGCGGGTGGGACGGAGCCCCTCCCCCAAGGGGCTCCTTATCTTTTCAGCTGAGAATCTCTTGCAGGGCCTGAGCTGCCCGCAGGACGTCTTCTCTGCTCACGTCCAGATGCGTCACGAGACGCACACGGCGCGGCCCAATCGCTAACGCGAGAATATCTCTCTTCTTCAGCTCAGCGATGAGCTGGTCGGCAGGTGTTGTGGTCAGCTCAAAGATCACAATATTTGTCTCCACAGGTTCCAATCGCACCTG
>JBEPZC010000125.1:0-3620 GCA_041641035.1 Candidatus Bipolaricaulota bacterium | reverse complement strand
GCTGCAGGAGTGCTCCGTATTCTGATGGAGCGGCGCGTCAACGTCGCGAGCGTGAAAGAGGAGCTTGTGGAGCTAGGGCCCGATCTAGGGCGGCTGCTGCCCTTGATCGTCGCAAACAAAGAGCGCTTTGCTGAGCGCGAATTCCAAGAACTAGTTCAGACGGTGGGGGTGTGAGATATGTCCAAGATCATCGCGTCCGCAGCGATTCGCGGCGCTTACAAGTACGTCGCCGAAGCCGAACGGCTTCTCAAGGAAGCCATAGAAGCATATAAGCCCGAAAAGAAGATAGGCTTCCCCAACACGGCGTATCACTTGCCGTTGATCTTGGCGTTGTTGGGCCTCAAGGTTGAGACGCTCAAAGACTGCCAAGAAGCCCTGCAGCATGCGAAAGATCTCCTGCCGCCGATACCGGAAGAGAGCCTCTGGCTGCCCTACTTGGGCAATGCCCTCGATGCCGGGATCGCCACTCTGATCGCTGAGGAGATCATCGAGGCTCTGAGATATTTAGACCCCAGCTACAAGCCGGAGCCCCCGTGGCTGGGCTTCACCGACGATACTATTTTAAGAACCCAGGGGATCAAGCTGGTCGATGGGCGCATGCCGGGATTTGCAGCATGCGTTGGGGCGCTGCCCACAAATAGAGATGCCGTCGAGCTGGCCCGTGCCTTGCAAGAGAGAAATATCTTAGTCTTCATCGCTGGGGATTCCAACGGGCGCTCCATGGCCGAACAACTCGCCGACGAGGGCATCGATATGAGCTGGGACACGTTCTTAGTCCCCTACGGCAAGCCCGTAAGCGCGGCTGTGTTCGCCTTGAACTTCGCGGCCCGCGCCGCCATGACCTTTGGGGGGATCAAGCCGGGTAGCTTCGATGCGGCGCGGAAGATCTTGCTCTATAACAAGGAGCGCGTCTTCGCATTTGTCTTAGCCCTGGGGGCTGACGCCAGCGTCAACGGCACGGGGCAGCTCTTGACAGACGAAAAATACGCGACGGCCGCCGGCGCGATCAACTTTGGATTTCCCGTCATTGCCGATGTGCCCATCCCTCAGATCCTGCCCAGAGGCATCTGTACGTATGAGCACGTCGTCTCTGGGGTCCCTTTAGATAAGATCGTGCACAAGGCCGTCGAGGTGCGCGGACTGAAGCTGAAGATCGCCAAGATCCCCATCCCTGTCCCCTACGGGGCGGGCTTCGAGGGCGAGCGCGTACGCAAAGAGAACCTCTACGTCGAATTCGGCGGAAAGTACAGCACGGCGTTTGAGCTGCTGCGCGCCCGTCCCATGGACGAGGTCGAAGACGGCAAGATCGAGCTGATCGGCCCCGATATAGACCAAGCCCACGAGGGCCAAGCTATGCCCCTCGGTGTGATCATTGACGTTGCGGGGCGCAACTTGAAGGCCGACTTCGAGCCCGTCTTAGAGAGAAGAATCCATCACTTCATCAGCTGCATCAACGGGGTGATGCACATCGGGCAAAGGGATATCCCCTGGGTGCGCATCAGCAAAGAAGCCTATGAGAAGGGCTTTCGTCTCAAGCACTACGGCGAGGTCTTGGTCGCCAAATTCAAAGAGGACTTTGGTGCGCTGGTGGACAAGGTGCAAGTGCAGATCGTTACAGATCAAGCGCGGGTCGAAGCTCTGCTCAAGGAGGCCAGAGAGATCTATCGTCAGCGCGACGAGCGGGTCATGGGGATGAAAGACGAGGACGTAGATAAGTTCTATAGCTGCATTTTGTGCGTGCCCGCGGGAGAAGAGATCTTACTGGCCGACGGCTCGTTTATGCCCGTCGAAAAGCTGATCGAACAGGCTGTAGAGTCTGACAGGGTAGAAGTGCTCTCGTGGGACGGGTGCAGCTTGCGTTCCAAGCCAGTGGAGGAACTCTTTATCAATCCCGCGCCGGCGGAGCTGATCCGGATCACGCTCCAGAGCGGCAACACCCTGACGCTCACGCCCAACCATAGGGTGCTGGTGGACCGTGACGACTTAGAATGGGTTCCAGCTCGAGAGTTGCAAGCCGGCGATGGTCTGCTCTGCGCTCTGCATCTGGACGGTGCTGGCCCCGCCCACAAGACCCTCTGGCTCATCGATCTTTTGCCCGATGATCTCGTGGTACAAGACGAGGCATTTCTCACCGAACTGAGAGAGATGCTCTTGCGAAAGTTTGGCAGCTGGGCCGAGGCAGCTAAGGCGCTCAAGCTCGACTATCATCGTCTCTATGCGGCCTTCTCTGAGAGCACCAATCCCACGGTGCATCCACGCCGCCTCTCGTTGGCAGAGATCAAGAAGATCGCCTCAACTCTCGGGGTGAGCTGGGATGAGCTGAAGGCGAAGATCCGCAAGCTTGGCACCCTGGGCGGCTCAACTTTGAGAAAGCAGGTGCTCGACGAAGAGCTCCTCTATGCGGCAGGTCTTGTAGCTGCTGATGGGTGTCTCTTGCGCCGCGGCCACGGAATCTCTCTGCAACTTACCAACACCGAGCCCGCCTTGATCGAGAGGTTCAAGCAGATCATCGAGGCGACTTTTGATGCGAAGCCGCGGATCTATCGAATGTCGCCGCACACGTCTAGATCGTGCGACGGGAAGCTGGTCATCCAGGGACGGCGGGAAGTGTTCGTGGCGAGGGTCAATGATCAGCTGGCGGGGCGACTGATGCAAGGCCTGGGCATCGGACGCGATCCGCAACGCGAGGGGAAGTGGACCGGCGAGATCATCTCCCAGTTGTCTCCCACCTTGGTTGGAGCTTTCCTGCGCGGGCTCTTCGACGGCGACGGCCATGTGACCGAAGGGCGGGTGCTCCTCACGACGCGCAGCTTCAAGGAGGCCCAGCATATCGTATTGCTGCTCAAGAAGTTGGGCATCACTGCTTATATCAGTCGGATTACGCGGGGCTTCCAGGTGGGCACCAAGCGCTACACCGACTTTCTCGCGTGGAGGCAAAAGATCGGCTCTGAGCACCCGGCGAAGCGCGCCAAGCTGGACGCAGCAGTTCACTTCAGAGGAGACCGAAATCACGTCTCGCGCACCGATGTGCTGCCTCGTCGGTGTGGGCAGCTCCTTCAAGAAGTTCTGTCAGCGGCAGACGGGCAGCTGCAGATCACCAAGCTTCCCGTAGATTACAAGAGCTTGCGGGCTTGGATGGCGGGAAGGGTCCGACCCTCGCGAGAGAAACTCCAGCTGGTTGTCGAGGCCCTCAAGTCGAAAGTCAATTCTCGTCTGCCAGCTCTGCAAGAGCTGGGGGGCTGGTGTGACTCTGCTGTTCACGTCGAGAAGATCAAGCACCTGGAGCGCATCAGGAACACGGATCGAGCCGTCTACAACTTCAGCGTATCCGGCACCCACAATTATCTAGTCAACGGGGTTGTCGTGAAGAATTGTCAGAGCTATGCGCCCAATCACGTCTGCATCGTGACCCCGCAGAGCTTGGGCTTGTGCGGGGCGTACACGTGGTTGGACTGTGGGGCGTCCTATGAGATGGACCCGCACGGCCCCAATAAACCTGTGCCCAAGGGCGTTTGCCTCGATCCCGTCTTAGGGCAATGGCAAGGGGTCAATGAATACGTCCGCGTGGCATCTAACGGCAACTTAGAGAGGGTCTCGATGTACTCTATTATGCAAGACCC
>JBEPZC010000124.1:0-3659 GCA_041641035.1 Candidatus Bipolaricaulota bacterium | reverse complement strand
TTGAGCACGCCCAGCGCCCCGTAGATCAGGGTCAATCCCAGCGCGAGCAACGCCCACAAAAAGCCCCAGACCAGAGCGTTCACCAGCGCTAAAACCCAAAGCTCCATATCGCTTCAGGGAGAGGGCTTATCAAAACCCTTCTTTTGTGTAATCCGCACTCGTCTTGTAGAGCGATCTCTCCCTGGGGAGGCGCGCCAAGACTTGGAGTTTCCCGTTTTCGACGCGCTCAATATAGTGATCATGAAAGACGAGATGATCTTGCGCTCTGAGAAACTGCGCTCCTTGGGGAAAGCCGACGCTGGCTGGCATCGTCAGCCCCTCTAATGCTTTGATGAGGGCGGGGGTGTCAGATTTGCTTCGCCAATTCACTAACTCCGCTGCCTGCTTGAGCAGGAAGATCGCTTGCCACGAGCCGAAAAGATCGGCAATCGGCACCGTTTCTTTAGGGTTTTCTATGGCAAAGCCCTCAGCGCTGATCCCCACGCGACGCCGATACTCTCGATCAAAGTCGCGCAGTTCCTCGGGGACTTGATCGGACCGCCGTGGATACCCAGAGATGAAATACGTCCCCTCTAGCCACGGCTCTGCCGTGCTGAGGACGTCTATGCCCTCAATCAGCCCCAAAATCTTCACACGGCTCTGGAAGTTCTGATCGAGCGCGGCTTGCAAGAAGCGCGCCGTCTCCACGGCAGTAAACGCGTGATAGAGCACGTCAGTCTTCGAGGGATCTATCTTTTGAATCACCGAGAAGAAGTCCGTCGGTGCGGGGAAGGGCACAGAGATGACCTGCACCTCGCCGCCGGCAGCACGGATCTTCTCGGACCAGTCTTCAGCCTGGGAGCGCCCCAAATCGATTACCGAGTGCACGATAGTGAAGCGCTTCCCTAAGTGAGCAAAGACCCACTCGTGCGCCGATTCGATGGCTGCGCGCACGGTGTGATAGCTCTTAAAACAATAGCGATTCCCGAATTTTTCGCTGATATCTGTGGCGATCCCCTGAGGGAAGTAGACGGTCTTGAGGGCTTTCGCCAGAGGAGCTGTCGCAATATTAGTCCCTGAGAAGACCGAGCCGATCACGAAGTCGGCTCGCTTCTGAGTCACCAACTTCTCGAACTCGTCTTTTCCGACGTCGGGCTTGGTCTGGGCATCATCGGAGTTCACCAGTTCAACAGGACGCCCATTGATCCCGCGCTGCTCGTTGACCAACTGAATAGCTGCATCAAGAGCGCGGTTGTGCCACCGGCCAAAGAGCGCTACTGCGCCCGTTCGGTCTAGCTGGTGCCCGATGCGGATGGGCTGCGTCTGCGCGTGACTTGTGCTTTTCCACAGCCAAAATCCGAGCGTCGCCCCTAGAGTGGTGCGTAGGAAATCTCGTCGTGTGCTCATAGGGCTCCTCCTTTATGAGTCTTTGGTGTGTGTGTATTCGATGCCGATGCCGCGAAGGAATATCTCTAACAGGGCTGGGAGCGCTTCGGTGAGCGGGTCCGGTGTGCCGGTGTAGATCCAGCGTAGCACCAACTCGTTGATCGCGCCCAGCCAGGCGTAGGCTGTAATCTCAGTGTTGATGGAAGGGATCGAGCCTTCAGCAATGGCCGCGTCTAGGTGCTCTTTAATGAGCTGAGCAAATCGAGAGTAGATCTCTAATCGCTTGCGCTCAAAGGTCGGCCCCAGCCCGTACCCCTGGCGCAAGAGAATCTGAGCGAGGCGACGCTTGCTTGCCAAGTTCTGTAAGACGACCTCGAGAGCGCCTTGGACTTTGTTCACTGCACCGCGACGACGCGCGATCTCTCTTTGGACTTCGTGCTGAAGAGCGTCGGCGAGCTTATCAAGCAGCGCGAGAAAGAGCTTCTCTTTGCTGGGGAAGTGAAAGTAGACGCCGCCTTTAGAGACGTTGGCGGCCTGGACGATCTCGTCCATGGCCGTCTCGTGGAAGCCCTTGGTAGCGAAGAGCTTCTCGGCGGCATCTAAGATGCGCTCGCGCGTCTGTTCTTTGTCCCTCATAACCGACCGACTGGTCGGTTTGTAGCATAGCAGAGAGAAGTTCTTCTGTCAAATCCCAGCAGCGTAACCATCGGCTCGCTTGTCGCTGCCTGCAAGGTACGCTCCCGACGGCAACCTCCAAATTATTTGCCCGCGCCCAAAGCGCCCGCTTGGTTCCACGACCTTGACGTCGTGTCCCATCGCGTGCAAGCCCTCGATAATGCGAGGGTCAGCATCTGACTCGATCTCGACCTCTTTGGCTTTGATCCATTGCCAGCGTGGGGCATCCAAACTCGCTTGGGGATTCATCTGATAATCTATCGTATTGACGATCATTTGTATATGTCCTTGGGGTTGCATGAAGCCCCCCATCACTCCAAAGGGGCCTAGGGCCTTGCCGTCTTTGGTGAGAAATCCCGGGATGATCGTGTGATACGGGCGCTTATGGGGGGCAAGGCAATTGGGGTGTTGTGGATCGAGCGCAAAGCACGCGCCGCGATTGTGAAGGGCGATTCCCGTGCCGGGAACGACAATCCCAGACCCAAAGCCCATATAATTTGATTGGATGAAGCTGACCATCATGCCGTCGGCGTCAGCCGTGCAGAGATAGACTGTCCCGCCAGCGTAGGGGTCTCCCGAACTGGGAACAAGAGCCCTCTCAGTGATGAGCTTGCGACGCTGAGCCGCGTAAGCTTTGCTCAAGAGCTTCTCTGTGGGCACAGGGATAACTTCAGGATCGGCAATATATCTCAGTCCATCGGCGAACGCGAGCTTGAGCGCTTCGATCTGGAGATGAAACGACTCTGCTGAATCCCTTGGGTGTTGGGCGAGCTCAAAGCCCTCTAAGATATTCAGCCCTATGAGCGCGACGAGCCCCTGGCCGTTGGGCGGGATCTCCCAGACTTCATACTCCCGATACGAAGTCTTGATCGGCTCGACCCAGGTGCTTGTGTGTGCTTTCAGATCTCCTTCGGTGATGAACCCACCCGTCTGTTGGGCAAAGCGCGCGATCTTCTCAGCAAGCTCTCCCTCATAGAGATCATCACAGTAGGACTGCGCGAGCTGGCGCAATGTCCGGGCGTGATCGGGGCTGGCCCAGATCTCGCCGGCCGTGGGAGCGCGTCCGTCCCGTGTAAAAGTCTTGTGCCAGTCTGTGAACTCTGGGCTCATCAGCTGGGTATACGCTTGGACAGCGTAGCCCCAATACTGCGCAACGATGGGCGCGACGGGGTGGCCCTGCTCAGCGTAAAGAATAGCTGGCTCGAAGAGCTCTGCAAAGCGCAGCTTTCCGAAGCGCTGGTGCAGATCTCTCCAGGCTGCTGGTGCTCCCGGCACGGTGACGGCCAGCCACCCTCGCGTAGGCATCGTCTCGTGCCCTGCAGCTCGCACTCTCTCTAGAGTGAGGGCTTGTGGGGCGCGACCGGAGCCGTTCAGTCCATAGAGCCTTGCTCCGTCCCACACAAGCGCAAACGCATCTCCCCCGATCCCATTGGAAGTCGGCTCGACAACTGTGAGGGTGATCGCCGTGGCAATCGCTGCGTCGACGGCGTTGCCCCCGCGACGAAGCATCTCAATACCAGCCTGGACGGCTAGCGGATGGCTCGTAGCCACGACGCCACGCTGGGCGAGCACGGGGCTACGCGTGGGGCCGTAGGGATTACTCAGTGCAAGCATAGTAA
>JBEPZC010000123.1:0-3682 GCA_041641035.1 Candidatus Bipolaricaulota bacterium | reverse complement strand
GCTGCTTCCAAGATCGAACGTGTCTTCCTGTATCATGCGGCGCTGCGCGGGGCTTGCGGCGCTGATTTTGATCTTCTAGGCCTCGGCGGCGACGCCACAGCCTCGCTTCAGCTGCTAGAACAGCTCAGTGATTTCTTCTATCTGCCTGGAGAGCATCTCAGCTGGGACGGCCAAATCACTATTACCAATCTGTATGGGGGCAGACCGTGGATGATCTCGCTATGTGGCCTCCACGGGAACGACTCCATGCTCAGCTACGATCAGCAACGGCTCTTCCTCCAAGCTCCAGGCTATCGGGAGATCTTCTTTGATCATCGCTCGCACTTCGACTTTGCCCTCAGTCGCGCCGCAGGGCAGCAGCTGGCTAGATCCCTGCTCACTTTGGCTCACACAACAGCACTCTCTGGAGGTGTGCTATGACGAACTTCGTTGGCGTGGACTACTTCAATATCGAACAGCTGCTCACACAAGAGCAAAAGCTCATCCGTAACACGGTGCGAAGCTTTGTCGATGAAGAAGTCTTACCCATCATAAAAGACGCATTTGAGGCCGGACACTTCCCAACAGAGCTCATCCCCAAGATCGCCCGTCTTGGGCTGTTGGGAGCCACGCTGAAGGAGTACGGTGGCGCGGGCATTGATTCGATCTCTTACGGCTTAGCAATGCAGGAGCTGGAGCGCGGCGATTCAGGGGTTCGCAGTTTCTGTTCTGTTCAGAACGGCTTGGTGATCTATCCCATCTATACGTTTGGCAGCCCAGAGCAGAAAGAGCGCTGGCTGCCCAAGCTCATCAGCGGGGAAGCCATCGGCTGCTTTGGTCTAACCGAACCTGAACACGGCAGCGACCCCGGCGCCATGGAGACCGTCGCTGAGCGCGACGGAAACTCTTTTATCCTCAACGGGACCAAAGCATGGATCACGAACGCCAATCTCGCCCACATAGCGATCGTGTGGGCCAAGCTCGACGGGGTGGTGCGGGGCTTCATAGTCGAGCGGGGCACGAAGGGCTTTTCCACGGGGAAGATCGAGCACAAGCTCTCCATGCGGGCCTCCGACACCGGCGAGCTCTACTTCCACAACTGCCGCATCCCGAAAGAGAACCTGCTGCCTGGTGCTGAAGGCCTCAAAGCCCCTCTGATGTGCCTCAACCAAGCCCGCTACAGCATCGCCTGGGGGGCGGTGGGAGCGGCCATGGCCTGCTATGAAGAAGCCCTGCAATACGCAAAAGAACGTATTCAGTTTGGCAAACCCATCGCGAGCTTCCAGCTGGTCCAACAGAAGCTCGTCGAGATGCTCACCGAGATCACAAAAGCGCAGCTCCTGTGCTATCGCCTTGGGCAACTCAAAGATCAGGACGCCTTAAAGCCTACACAGATCTCCTTAGCGAAGCGGAACAACGTCGCTATGGCCCTCAAGATCGCTCACATGGCCCGCGACATTTTAGGAGCTAACGGCATCACCCTCGATTACCAAGCTCTCCGCCACCTGGTCAACCTCGAAACAGTCTACACCTACGAGGGGACCCACGACATCCACACCCTTATCGTCGGCCGGGACATCACGGGGATCGAAGCGTTTCAGTAATATCAGTTTCGCAGCGGCCTCCCCGTCGCTAACATATGTTGGATGCGCTCTTGGGTCTTCTGCGTCCCACAGAGCGAGAGAAACTCTTCGCGTTCTAAGTCGAGCATCTGTTGTTCGGTCAGCTCCGTTCCGGGTGGGACGTCGCCGCCGGTCAGCACCCGCGCGAGCTTCTGAGCCATCAGCGCCTCGTGCTCAGTGATCCGCTTGGCCCATTGAAAGTTCTTGATCGCGATCTGAAGGGCCGCATAGCCGCTGCGCCCCGTCACTTTCAATCTTCTGGGTCTTGGAGGCTCATACCCCATCATGGCCAACGCTAAGACGTCCTTCTTGGCGTCGGCGATGAGACGATCTTTGTTCATCGTAATTTTGTCATCGCGACGCAAGAACCCCAATCTCTTGGCTTCTTTGGCGCTTGTTGCGACCTTGGCCAGCCCGATCAGCTCAAAGACCCTCTGTAAGAACGGGAAGAGATCGATATTGGCGTCCTCAGGGAGATTCTCCAGCTGGCGCGCCCACAGCTCTTTACACCCCCCCGCCGCAGGGATGACCCCCACCCCAAACTCCACTTGCCCAATATACAGCTCAGCATGTGCCCGCACGCGCGCACAGTGCAGCACGATCTCCGATCCACCCCCAAGCGTCATGTTGAACGGGGCTGCGACGACAGGCTTCTCAAAATATTTGATGGCCATATTGGCGTCCTGAAACGCCTTCACCATCTGCCCCAACTGCTCCCACGCTTTGCTCTGAATCGCCCCCAAGATCAGCCCGATGTTCGCCCCAACGCAGAAGTTCTGGCCCTCGTTCCCGATCACTAAGCCGACAAGATCGCGCTTGCGAACTTCTTCGAGCGATGTGCTGAGCATCTCGATGATGTCGGCATCGATGGCGTTCATATATGTGTGAAATTCGAGACAGGCGACACCATCGCCTAAATCTATCAGAGACGCTCCCGGCGTCTCTTTGATAATGCGCCTCTTGTCTTCTTTGAGCTCAGAGAGCACCAGCACCCCCGCAGGTCTGGGCAGCTCACGATACGCTTTCGCTGGCACATCGAAGTAGAGCTTCTTGCCCTCTTTTTTCTGATAGAAGCTCTCCCCACGTGCGAGCAGGTCCTCCACGATGGGCGGGATCTGCCTGCCCTCGCGCCGCATCCGCTCGACAGACTCTTTGACGCCTATCGAGTCCCACGTCTCAAACGGCCCCTGCTCCCAGTTGAACCCCCACTTCATCGCGTTGTCAATCGAATAGATATTCTCTGAGATCTCCGGGATGAGCCGCGCTGCATACAGCAGCGTCTCCGACAGAACCTTCCAGGCGATCCGTCCTGCGCGGTCGTCCGAATAGACCACAGCTTTGATCTTCTCGCCTACAGTAGCTTGCTGGCTCGCCTTGGCGAGCGAGGGGTAATCGAACTTCTCCTGAGGGCGATAGTCTAAAGTCTTATAATCGAAGACCCAGAACTCGCGCTTGCCGTTGACCGTCTTCTCTTGATAGAACCCCTTACCGGATTTGCGGCCCAACAGCCCGCGCTCGAGCATCTTCTGGGCGAAGTCGGGCAGACGATAGACCTCACGCATGGGGTCATGGGGTAGGTTCTCATAGATATTTTTCATCACGTCGGCCATGACGTCAAGACCCACCAGGTCTACCGTGCGGAAGACGGCGCTCTTGGGGCGCCCCAGCGCCGGCCCGAAGATCGCGTCGATCTCTTCGATCTTATAGTCTTCTTCCTGCATGACCTTGAGCAGATACGAGATCCCGAAGATCCCGATGCGATTCGCGATGAAGTTGGGCGTATCCTTGGCTAAGACGACCCCCTTGCCCAACCTCCTCTCGGCGAAATCCATCATAAACTGTACGATCTCAGGGTCGGTCTCCTCGCCAGGGACGATCTCCAAGAGCTTCATATACCGTACGGGGTTGAAGAAGTGCGTGATGAGCGTGTGTCGCTTGAGCTCTGGGGAGCATCTCTGGGTGATCGCCTTCAGGGCGATCCCTGAGGTGTTCGAGCTCACGATAGAGTCTTTCTTTCTGAACTTTTCGATCTTGGCAAAAGTATCTTGTTTGACGTCGAGTCGTTCGAAGACGGCCTCGAC
>JBEPZC010000122.1:0-3682 GCA_041641035.1 Candidatus Bipolaricaulota bacterium | reverse complement strand
CAAGAACTTCCCGCTAGGATCGAACTTCTGCACCCGGTCGTTCTTGTTGTCCGAGACGTAGAGGTTGCCGTCTTTATCGATAACGATCCCCGTCGTGATATTGAACTGTCCATCCCCCGATCCAAAAGCCCCAAAGCTCCCCAAGAACCTCCCTGAAGGATCGAACTTCTGTACCCGATGATTGAACGCATCGGTCACGTAGAGATTGCCGTCTTTGTCGAACGCGATGCCGATGGGCAGGTTAAACTGTCCATCGCCAACTTTGAGAGGGCCAGGTCCGTCAGGATCGACGCAGCCCTTGCCCGATTGCAGATCACACGGCGTCCCCCACTTCCCTAAAAACTTTCCAGTGGCGTCGAATTTCTGGATGCGATGGTTGAACGTATCCGCAACGTAGACGTAGTTCTCTCTATCTATGGCGATCCCGCCGGGGCTTTCAAACTGCCCGTTATTGATCCCCTTGGAACCCCATGCGGTCAAGAACTTCCCGGTGGCGTCGAACTTCTGAATCCTGTGGTTCTCTGTATCGGCGACGTAGACATTGCCCTGGGAATCTACAGCGATGGCTTCTGGAGCATTCAACTCGCCCTCTTTGCTGCCTTGCTTCCCCCACTGAGTGACATAGACCGGTGGGGCGATCTGCCCCACGACGACACCGACGAGCATGACTGCTCCTATCAGAGCGATACTGTGACGCATAATGCCTCCTTTGCCCGCACAGTTTCAGACTATATATTATACCCGCGCTGAGGCTTTGAGGTTTTCAAAGATCTCGATCAACTTGGTAACCGAATGCTGGATGCTCATCTCGTGGGCCTTGCGCTTGGCGCCTGCTCGCAGATGCTCCCGAAGCTGTGGGTTCTGTAAGAGTTCTCTCACTGTTTGTGCGAAGATGGTCTCATCTTCGGGGACGAGCATCCCTGTCTCACCGTGAAAGACTATATCAGTAACGCCCATAGCGCGCACGGCCACGGCAGGGAGCCCCGCGGCCATCGCTTCCATCAAGACCAGCCCTTGGGTCTCGGTCTTGGAAGCGAAGACGAAGAGATCCGCAGCACGATAGTAATCTACTAACTCTTCTCGTGGGATGAACCCCGTAAAGATCACGTGCTTGGTGAGCCCAAGCTCTTGAGCGTATTCTTGGAAGATCGGCAGGTGCGGCCCGCCACCGGCGAGCACCAGACGCAGGGGCTGCGGGCTAGTCCAGCTCTCTAAGAGCACTCGAAACGCGCGAAGGAGAAAGTGCAGGTTCTTTTCAGTGCCCAGTCGTCCGGCGTAGAGCAAGAAGAATTCGTCAGGAGCAAGCCCTAACGCAGCGCGCACATCGGTACGCATAGGGCGCTCGAAGGGTTCGAGATCTACGCCAAAGGGCAGCACGTAGATCGGCTTTTGAACGCCGTATCGAAGAAGCTCTTGGCGCATAGCGTGGGACGGCGTGGTGATCGCGTCGCAGCGATTGCAAAACGCTGCGCTGATGCGTTCGGCCATGCGCCGTGTGGGCCGGATCCATCGTGGGAGATAGTGCAAGTACTCTGTAAAGAGCGTGTGATAGGTATGCACATGGGGAAGCCCAAAGCGCTTCGCGACTCGCAGGGCGAGCACCCCCATCGAGACCGGCGTATGGCTGTAGACCACGTCGAGCTTGGGAAATACAGCGAACGCTCGTCGGTCGTAGGGGATGACGACGCGGCTATCTTTATGAAAATACGCGGTCAGTGCGGGGAACCGGAAGATATGACCGTTCTCGTTTCGCTGGGCGCGCGAGTAGGCTGGGGCAAAGATAAACACTTCATGTCCTTGACGGGTCAGCACACGGTGCAATTCTTCGAGAATGCTTGTGACACCGTTGATCTGCGGCGTGAACGTGTCTGTGAAGATTCCGATCTTCATAGCGATCACTCCTCGAACGATTGCACGCAGGCGGGACAGAAATTCCCTTCGCAAAGCATCTGGCAGCGTGGACAGGGCTTCCAGCCTAGCTTCTGTCGCGCTCGTTCTAATCTCTTAGCGGTCTTCATCAGGCGTACCAACGTCGCGCGCAGGGCTTGATCGGGAATCTCATCAGCAAGCTGTGCGATCTCGCGCTCTTCATCAGGGGTAAGGGTGATCTGCTCGAGCGAAAGCACCGCATGCGGCTTCGGGAAACTCTCTACGCGAAAGCGGATCTCTTTCACCCGCTCGGCTCCGAAGGCGACGTTGAGCTTCTTCTTGAACTCTTCGCGCATCGCTGTGAATTCGTGCTGCATAATATGATTGGGCACGGCGACGAAGAGCACGCCTTTGTGTACCCAGATCGGTCGGGTCCACCGCGCGATCTTTTCGCCAACGACCCGCTCCCACAGCAGAGCTGGCTCCTGCTCCTGATACTGTTCGAGCAATCCATATCTGCGCAAAACCTTCTCGATCAAGGTGGCTTCGATCATAGGATCACCGAGAGCTTGCCGTCTTCGAGGGAGAAGATCCGCCGGGCTGCCGCGCGCACGTTCGGGTGCAGCTCACTGATGTCCGTGACGGTCTGCGTGAGAAATATCTGGATAGGAGGGGGCAGGAGTTCCAATAATCTGCGCAGTCGTGCGCTGTCTAACTCCGAGAGCACGTCGTCTAAGATAAAGACGGGATAATCGCCGAAGCGTTGATAGTGCAGATCGAGTTGAGCGAGCAACACTGCGCAGAGGGCGGACTTTTGTTCCCCTTGGGAGCCAAAGCGTCTCAGATCGCGGCCGTTCAGCTGGAAGCGTAGGTCGTCGCGATGCGGGCCGACCAGGGCCATGCCGCGCCGGATCTCCTCTGAAGTGAAGTGTTTGATGAGGTGAGCCAGCGGGGCCGTTGGGCCCTCATAGACGGCTACCAGCTCGCTCTCCCGCCCGCAGATCGCTCGATAGCGTTGTGAGAGCGTCTTGTTGAGCTCTCCTATGTATTCGAGCCGTTTTCTGATGAGCCAATTCCCACGATCGATGAGCTCTTGATTGAAGACCTCCAGGACTTCGAGGTTGGGATGGCCTCGGCGCAGCAGGGCGTTCTTGCGCTGCACGACCTGTTCGTATTCCAGGAGCACGTGCCGGTACTCACGGAAGATATCGGCGATGCTTCGGTCGAGGAAGCGTCGGCGCTGATCAGGGCTCCCTTTGATAATCTGCAATTCGTCGGGAGTGAAGAGGAGGGCGCGCAGGCGCGCACTCAGCTCGCTTTGGCTCTTTTTCTCCCGGTTGAGCTCGATTGTTTTGGCCCGTGCCCTCCCATTGAGATGGATGCGGATTTCATCGCCGTTGACGGAAAATTCGAGGGACGTTTCGTCCTGGCCCCATGTGATGATGTCGCGCTGACGTTCCCCCTTCAACAACCAGCCCCGTGCGGCATAATAGATCGCCTCACAGAGGTTGCTCTTGCCCGCGGCATTGGGGCCGATAATGAGATTGAGCCCACTGTCGGGTATGAGCTCAGTTGGGGCAAGGTTGCGAAAGTTGTACAACGCGAGACGCTCGATCTTCATCGTGAAGATATTTTACTCTGAGTGGTCTGTCAATGCGAGCAGCTTCGCTTTTAAGTGGGTGATCTCTCCAGAAAAAAGCGGGCTTTCCGCCAAGGCTTTGGCCTTGCGATAGGCGTGCATGATCGTGCTGTGATCGCGCCCGCCGAAGATAACCCCTAGGGCGGGGAAGGAGTGCTCCGTCAATTCGCGAGC
>JBEPZC010000121.1:0-3691 GCA_041641035.1 Candidatus Bipolaricaulota bacterium | reverse complement strand
GACATCGGTGACTTCTACTGAAAGATTATAGACACCATCAGCAAAGGGACTGGGAAGCGTACACATTTGAGAGTTCATCCCGACGCTGACAGCTCCGCCGCCGCAGAGAGTCCCATCTACTTTGATCGCTGAAGTGCCTATCTCATCGCTGGTGAAGCTCACGGGGAAGCTATCGCCCTGCCGCACGTAGACTGGCTCTTCTGCCGTTGGGCTAGCGATCGTCACATATGGGGGTTTCTGAGCTTTGGGCGTGCCGTTGATGGGATTATTCTGGGCGTCCAAGCCGTTGCGATAAATCCCATTGTTGGTAACCCAATTCGTATCAGAATCTGGAGCAACCAAATCTAAGCGTTCCATGGTTGCTCGTGGGGAGTCGGTGCCGGCGGGCCAGGGGCCGCCGTCACCGTTGGCAGTGTCTATAATGTTCCCTGACGGGTCTTTCAAGACCAGGGTCTCACCAGTATTAGAGAGAGCGCCAGTGTAGATTTGATCTGCTGGGATATCGCTCACGGTAGAGTCGTCGGTGCGCTCGAGCAAGAAGAAACCGTGTGCGGCAATGGTGCCAGAAAGCGCGATGCTTGGGGAGCCATCAGTAGCTTCCAATCTCCACCCCACAAGACTGATCGGTTGGCTGGTGTTGTTATACAGCTCGATCCATTCGTCGTTGGCATCGGCCTGGGTTCCCATCCAGGCGATCTCGCTGATCACAACATCGAGCGCATTGAAAGATGCGCGCTGGCGCGGTGCTTTGGGCGTGCCATTGATCGGGTTATTATTCGCGTCAAGCCCGTTGCGATGGATGCCGTCGTTAGTGTCCCAATTCGCGTCTGAGTCAGGAGCCGTCAGGTCGATTCGCTCCATCGTCGCTTTTGGCGAGGAGGTTCCCGCCGGCCATGGGCCGCCATCGCCATTGGCGGTATCGATGACATTGCCTAATGGGTCTTTCAAGATGAGGGTTTCCCCGCTATTAGAGAGAGCGCCGGTGTAGATTTGATTTGCTGGGATATTGCTCACTGTGTTATCATCAGTGCGCTCAAGCAAGAAGAATCCATGTGCAGGAATGGTGCCAGAGAGCATGATGGTAGGCGTGCCATCTTCAGCTTGGAGCTTCCACCCTGTCAGATCGATATCGTTATCGGTGTTGTTATACAGCTCGATCCACTCATCGTTGGAATCGGCTTGTGTGCCCATCCATGCGACTTCGCTGATGACGACATCGCGCACAGAAACCGCATGCAGCTCTCGGCCCATGAAACCGATGATACCCCCCAGCAAGAGAAGAGCTACCAAGCCCCTGCCATAGCTCATAAGCCCTCTCTGATTTTTTTCTTATTTTTTCTTATGGGGCTTCACTATAGCACAAAGGCGATTGAGAAGTCAAGAGTGTGACTTGGAGGGAAGATATCGTGCCCTGCTCAGTCGTGCAATTTTTTCGGCTTGGCGTGAGCGATCAACACGTGCACGCCGCGCTCAGCTATACGCTTCTCTAAAAGCCCTTTGAGCTCCTCTTTTGCGATCTGCTCCATCTGCACCTCGTCTATTCCGTCTACCCCACAGGCTTCTACTAGCGCTCGCAGTCGTTCCAAGCCTGGAATCGGCTGCGCCCCTGGAGTCATCGCCGAGAATTTGTTATACAGAACGATCACCAAGACATTGTGCTTGTGCTCGACAGCGTTCAATAGCCCCGTGATCCCCGAATGGAGAAACCCCGTGTCCCCAATGATAGCGACCCCCTTGCGCCCAGAAAGACTCATCCCCGCTGCTGTGGAAATAGACGTTCCTAACGCATACGCCGTGTCAATGACCTGCGGCGGGAAATACCCGTGCAAGATAGAGCACCCCACATCCCCAGCCACCAGATACTCCTCAGGCAAGAGCTCGTCTAAGGCCTCGTAGAGCATCTCGAACCCTCCACAGGGCAGCTCCATAATCCCTCCACTCACCTGAGCTTGAATATCCAGATAGAGCTCGCGCGGCAGGCGCCCCCACGCCTCAGCAACGTGATGCGCTTCCAGCGGGCCAATCCGCGGCAGATGCCCTGTCAGCCGACCAAAGACTTTGGTCTGCAACGAGTGCCGCGCCACCAGCGCGTTCACAGACTCCTCCACAATCGGCGCGATCTCTTCAACAATGAGTACTCTTTCGACATTCTTCAACCATCTCACTAATGCCCGCTCCGGCAACGGATGGGCATATCCTAACGCAAAGTGATTCTTCTCCCTGACCAACGTCGAGACAAACCCACAGGAGATCACCCCAAACTGCTGCGGCCCTGCCTCCTCTGGCACCTCATGCAACGGCGAATCCTCCACGAGCTCGCACAGTTGCGGGTAGAGCTTTTGATAGAAATATTTATAGCGATCCAAGATAAGATTCTTCCATGCGCGGTCTCTGTCGAAGCGCGCTTCGACGGTGAGGGGGATCTCACTGGGGCGGCCCTCGCCCGATAACAAGCGCCCGGTCACTTGCAGCATCACGGGGATGCCCAGCGTCGCTGAGAGCTCTAACCCCTCGATAGCCGCATCGCTGACGTACTGTGGGCCAGGCGGCGTCAAGACGGGAATGTCCGCGAGCTTGGCATACCAACGCGAATCTTGCTCGTTTTGAGATTTGCTCGCACCAGGGTCATCGCCAGCGATGACCAACAGCCCTGCACCGATCCCGTGTGTCACGGCAGTAACGAGGGGATCAGCCAGGACGTTGACCCCCACTTGCTTGACGATGACGACGCTTCTCTTACCCGCAACAGAAGCGCCCAACGCTTGGGCGAATGCGGCTTTCTCTTCGATACTGATCTCGACGTGCAGCCCTTGCTTAGCGCACTCGTCTAATAGGGCCGTACAGGGATCGCCGTAGACGCCGGTCACCAGCGCGATCTTGTTCTTCTTGAGCGTTTGCACCAGGGCTTCCCGCGCGGTCTTCACGTTCATCACCTCTCTAACTGTGCGATGGGCGAAAGCCAATCCCGAAATCGTTCCCCGACTTGTGCTGCCCTCCCAGCTCCTTTTGCAAGAGCCATTGTGACTGCAAGAACGCCTTGTAGACATTTTGGATCGCCGTAAACAGCGCGTGCTTGCTCAAGCCGTCCGAGAAGATCTCCTGCTGCAAGACGAACTGTCTCAAAATCCCCTGGGGATGGATC
Organism: Candidatus Bipolaricaulota bacterium; assembly: GCA_041641035.1. Lineage (GTDB taxonomy): Bacteria > Bipolaricaulota > Bipolaricaulia > RBG-16-55-9 > DRXL01 > JANXCC01. Next base: position 549 of record JBEPZC010000121.1, on the reverse strand, counting down.
ATCCCGAAACTGATGGGGAAGCGATTGAGCTCCATGCTCAGCTCGCGTAAGATTCTCTCGCGCTGGGGCTGGGCGAGTTTCTGAAAGAGCTGCTGCACGTCGTCCGCGATATTGACGCTCACTTCTATTAAGACTCTATCTGGGCTCGCTTTGGGATTGATAATGCTGACGGTCGTCGGCTGGTTCTTGGGATGGTTCGCTAACAGAACCCAATTGGCGTTGGGGTGCTCGACGTAACGGTTGAATTGCCCCTCTTCGACGAGCCAGTTCTCGATCTGCTCTTTCATGATCTGTATTATAGATCAGAGTGGGCGGAATTGCACGGGTTCAGTAGAATATATATCACACACGAAAGGGGTTGTGCGTATGCCTGTCCGAATCTGTGGTGTCACCCTGCTCTCTCTATTGCTTATAGTGCTCGCCTCTAGCGTTGTCAGCTCGCTCGCCTCCGCACAGACACAGCCCGAAGTCGTCTTCCCCGGTGACGCGAAGTTCTCTGAGCTTGAGAGCGCCTTCCAAGAGAAGACCAAGATCACGGGTTCTGCGTGG
>JBEPZC010000120.1:0-3721 GCA_041641035.1 Candidatus Bipolaricaulota bacterium | reverse complement strand
TCCCCAAATTTCATGAGCGCGCGGATGAGCGTGGGCGAGACGCCTAGAATAGAAATCTTATGGCGCTCGACCATCGCCCATAATCTGTCTACGTGGGGGTAGTCAGGTGCGCCCTCATAGAGAAAGACCGTGCCACCCAAGGCCAGCCCGCCGACGATCTCCCACGGCCCCATGATCCACCCCATGTCCGTCACCCAGTAGAGAATATCGTTCTCGTGCAGATCGACTTGATGGGCGACCTCTTGGGCGATCTTCACTAAAAATCCCCCATGAACGTGGACCGCGCCCTTGGGCCGGCCCGTCGTCCCCGAGGTGTAGATGATCATGAACGGCTCTTCGGCGTCTAACTGCTCTGAGAGGGATTCATCAGGAGGGAGGGAAGAGAAAGAGTCAGGAGTGAGGTCTATCACTTCGCGCACGGTGGGGCAGAGCTGCGCTGCCTCGCGAGCGATCCGGCCTATCTCGATGCGCGTCCCCTTGCGAGAGAAGCTCCGTGCTGTGAGCAGGAGCTTCGCCTCACAGTCATTGAGTCGTGCTGCCACAGCGTGCGCACCAAACCCCGAAAAGATCGGAGTAAAGATCGCGCCGATCTTGGCGCACGCCATCATCGCTATAACAGTTTCGGGCACCATGGGCATGAAGATCCCGACCCGGTCGCCATGGGCAATGCCCAGGGTCTTCAAAGCATGGGCCAAGCGATTGGTTTGTTCGTACAGTTCACGGTAGGTGAGCCGGCGGACGGAGCCGTCTTCCCCTTCCCAGATGAGCGCGACTTTCTCTGGACGAGCTTGGGCGTGCTTGTCCACACAGTTGTGAGCGATGTTGATCGTGCCGCCCACAAACCACTTGGCCCAGGCGATCCCCCCAGAGACGTCTAAAACTTTCTTGTATGGTGTAAAGAACTCGATCTGGAGCTCTTTGACGATGGCGTCCCAGAACCATTCGATGTCGTCGGTGGAGCGTCGGACAAGCTCGGCATAGTCTGGGATATGATATCTTTGCATGAAGCGCCAGACGTTGCTGCGCTCGATATACTCGCGTGTGGGCGTCCAGGCGAACGGTTCTGCCATAGGGCTCACTCCACCGTGACGCTTTTTGCAAGATTGCGCGGCTGATCGACATCGGTGCCGCGCAGGTCTGCTATATGATACGCGAAGAGCTGTAACGGCACGACAAAGAGCAGTGGGGCGAGCCAGCGCGAGCTGGGAGGCACTTCTATAATAAAGTCGGAGACGCGCTCGATCTCTTTGCTGATTTGATCGGTCACGGAGATGACGATGCCCCGGCGGGCTTTGACCTCTTCGATATTTGAGAAGACTTTTTCGTAGACGCTCTCTTTGGTGACGAGCACGACTGTGGGCATCTGAGCGTCGATGAGGGCGATGGGGCCGTGCTTGAGCTCCCCGGCGGCGTAGCCCTCGGCGTGAATATAAGAGATCTCTTTGAGCTTGAGCGCGCCTTCTAGCGCGATGGGGTAGAGCAGGTCTCTTCCCAGAAAGAGAAAGTGCTCTTTCTCATAGAAGATCTGGGCGAGCCGCGCGATCTGGGGCTCTTGCTGGAGGAGCTTTTCGATGAGGGCCGGTCCACAGACGAGGCTCTCTACAGCCAGGCGCGTCTGCTGTGGGGAGAGCCAGCCCCGCTGCTGGGCTATGAAGAACCCCAAGAGATTGAGCGCGGCCAATTGCGCCGAGAACGCTTTGGTAGAGGCCACGCCGATCTCCGGGCCGGCGTGAGTATAGAGGGTCGCGTCGGATTCGCGCGTCAGCGTCGCGCCTACGACATTCACGATCGAGAGCACTGAAGCCCCGCGCGCACGGGCTTCACGGACTGCCCCAAGGGTATCTGCCGTCTCCCCAGACTGCGAGATCGCGATGACAAGGGTGTTTTCGTCTATATAGGGCTTGCTGTAGCGAAACTCTGAGGCCAATTCGACGGCCATGGGGATTCTGAAGAACTCGCGCCAGAGGTATTTTGCCGTCAACCCTGCGTAGTACGCCGTCCCCATGGCGACGAGATAGATCATCTGAGATTTCTGGATTCTTTCGGTGAGCTCGTGAAGCTCTGGGAGCACGATCTTGCCCGTAGAAAGCTCGTAGCGATTGTGGAGGGTGTTGGCCACGGCATGGGGCTGCTCGTGGATCTCTTTGAGCATGAAGTGTTTATAGCCCTGCTTCTGTGCGGTGACGATGTCCCATTCGATATGCTGGGGGGCGCGCACGATGGGGTGCCCCGCAAGATCATAGATTTCGACTTTATTCTGCCTGAGGACAGCCAGCTCGCCGTCGTTGAGAAAGACCATCGTTCGGGTGAAGTTGAGCAACGCGGGGATATCCGAGGCAGCGAAGTTTTCGTTCTGGCCCAGGCCCAGCACGAGTGGGCTGCCCGCTCGCGCGACTATAACTTCGTCGGGGGAGTCTGTAGCGACGACGGCTATGGCGTAAGCGCCGCGCAGCAAGCTTAGGGTTTGGCGCACGGCTTCGAGGAGATTCGTCCCGTCATAGCGCTCTTCGATGAGATGGGCGATCACTTCGGAATCGGTCTGGGAGAGAAAGACGTGCCCGCGTTTTTGCAGCTCTTCTTTGAAGGGCAGGTAGTTCTCGATGATGCCGTTATGGATGACTGCGATCTTCTTATGACAATCGCAATGGGGGTGGGCGTTGTGATCGGTTGGAGAGCCGTGAGTGGCCCAGCGAGTGTGTCCCAGCCCGACGGTCGCGCGCGAGGCTTTCCCGCGCAAGTGCTCCTCAAGCTCGCTGACCTTGCCGGCACGCTTCTCTATATAAAGCCCTGTGCTCTCAATCAGGGCGATCCCGGCCGAGTCGTACCCGCGATACTCAAGCTTATGCAGCGCATCGAGCAACAGATCTTTTGCCGGACGCTGCCCCACATATCCCACGATCCCGCACATGATACCCTCCTTGTGCGAGGGGTAGTATAATCTTTTATAGTGATCTGAGCAAGACCAGGGGGGCTTTAGGCGAGTGTAATCTGCGCCATTTTGTCACGTGCGGGCGGGCATGTTATAATCAGTGTGAGCGTGTAGCCGTGCTGCATTGTCGGTAGCACCGGCGAACGGCCTGAAACTTTTGAGAGGAGGTTGCGTGATGCGCGAAGTTGAAGTCAAGGCGCTGGTAATGGACCCCACACAGAATATGCCGGTGCTGTTGCTGCGCGATCCGCAGTCCGGCAAGGTCGTGCCCGTCTGGATCGGACAACCCGAGGCAACTTCCATAGCCATGATCATGCAGAGCCGAGAGTTTCCCCGCCCCTTGCCCCATGACCTGGTGAAGGCGATCCTCAAAACCCTCGGCGGGGACTTAGACATGGTCGTGATCGATAGCATTCAAGACTCCACGTACTTCGCGACGCTCCACGTGCGCGATCACACAGGCAGGGTCCACCAGATCGACGCACGGCCCTCGGACTCCGTGGCCATTGCCCTGCGCCTGGGTAGCCCCATCTACATCTCGGAAGAGGTCTTTCAAGTAGCTGCTGTAGAGATGCCCACGACCGAGGACGAAAGCGACACCAAGGAGAACGAAGATCGCTTCCGTGCCTTCGTGGAGAGCGAGATGAAGCTCGCTGACTTTAAGCGATTCGTCTCGGATTTCTAGATGCTTCGTAGCTTACACACGCTCGATGTTACCGACAAGCGGGTCTTAGTCCGAGTCGACTACAACGTCCCGCTCAAGGACGGGAAGATCACAGATGATACGCGCCT
>JBEPZC010000119.1:0-3742 GCA_041641035.1 Candidatus Bipolaricaulota bacterium | reverse complement strand
CTATCAATCTCAGAACACGTACTCGCTATCCCCTCAATGACCTCACGCACGTAGCGGTCTTCAGGAGGTTGTTCTGCAAGGAGCTCCGACCAACTGACGGAGCGGAAGTCTTTCTGAAAGAGCAGCTTGAGGATGCGCTCCCGGGCGGCGCGGCGCGATAGCGTCTTCATCGGTAGAAGAACGAGAAGAGATCGCGTAGGCGTTCGCGCAACTCTTCGGATTCAAAGAGCTTGCCAATCACAAACCCCAATCCGGCCAAGAAGAGAATCAAGAATATCTTCACGTCCAGCCAAATCCATACCAGCCCAATGAGCACGCCCACGATCGCGCCAAGGACACTTGGGGATAACCGTGTCATGCGTCGACTTCTCCTTCGCTGCGAAAGAGCGGACGCTCCTCACTGCTTTCGCTGCTGATCCCCGCAGCAATCACTTGAACCCGATGGACTTTGACACCCACCCGGTCCTCAACGCTCTCTTCGACGACCTGTTGGATCTTTTCAGCGGTGTTGAGCACGTTGCGCCCCACGGGCAGCTCCGCGCGAATGAAGACATACAGTCCATTACTCGTGTTCTCCAGAGCAACTCGATATCGCTTCAACCCGAATTCGTAGGCGAGAATCCGCTCAATGTACGAGCGAATGGCAAAGATCGAGATTTCTACAGGCCCGCGTGGGCTTTCGTGCTGGATGCGCTTCCAGCGTCGCCGCGTCTGGAGCAGCTGCGCCAAGAAATAGGCCCCCATCAGGAAGAACAGCAGGGCGATGACATCAAGAAGTACGATGCCCCTCGTATCTTTGATGAAGGCTAGAAAAGCCTCCCAAACCCTCTCAGGAGGAGCAGTCGCCACCCCAAACGCCACCCACAGCAGCCCCCCTGTACTAGCCCAACAGACGAGAAACGCACCAGCGTACAGAATCTCCACAACGTAATCTACAGTCTGCTTCACGACTCCTCCTTGCCCCGACGCTCCTTGGCTCGTCCCACTGATCTGTCGCCCATATCAAGCTCCTGGACATAGACATCCACGGCGCTCACGTGCAAGCCAGTCATCCCCTCGATCTCTTGCTTCACTTTCGCCTGGACCTTTTGCGCGACCTCGGGAATGGGATATCCGTACTGGATCACGGCTTTCAGCCGAACCCGAATGGACTGGTCCTCCGAGAGCTGCGCGGCAACGCCGAGGCGCTTCTCCCCAGAGAGCAGCGCCGCCAGGCCATCGGCCACTGTGCCCTTCAGGCCGCTCAGCCCTTCGACTTCCTGAGCTGCAATACTGGCGATAGAGCTGACGACCTCTTCAGCGATGGAGACGTGCCCTCGCCACGGCGCACGCTTGGCCACTTTGCGTTCATTGGGCATAATACTTACTTATTGACGCGCTCCACATACTGCCCGGTGCGTGTATCGACTTTCACCCAGTCGCCGACATTAATGAAGAGCGGGACTTTCAGTTCTAGCCCGGTTTCGAGCACCGCTGGCTTCATCACGTTGCTCACGGTATCGCCCCGCACCCCAGGATCGGTGTGCTTCACTTGCAGCTCGACCGTGAGCGGCAACTCGACCTTCACGAGCGAGCCCTCATAGAAGAGCCCTGAGACCTCCATGTTCTCCTTCAAATAGGGCTTGATATCTGCGACCTGCTCTTCGGTAAGCGAGTATTGATCATACGTTTCGGTGTCCATGAACGTGTAGAGATTCCCGCTGCTATAGAGATATTGCATCGGGCGCTCATCAAGTTGGACGATCTTCACTGGGGCGGAGTCGAAGAAGTTCTGAGGGATGACTTTGCCAGTCTTGACATGCCTGAGACGACACTGGGCTACCGGACGCCCCTGCGCCTTCTTCACGTGCGCGTAGTCTTCGATAATCCAGAGTTCCCCTTCGTACTCGATCACTTTGCCCTTGCCCAGATCACTGACACCCATAGCTCAACCTCCCTTTTCTGCAGCGATTTCAGCCTCAGTACTCTTCCCCGTAAACCGAATGATCCACAGCGTCACTTCGTACAAGACGATCAGCGGGATCGCCATAGTCATCATGGTGAAGGGGTCTTGGGTTGGGGTGAGGACCGCGCCCAAGACGAGCGCTATTACTATAGCGTACTTGCGCTTCTCCCGCAAGAACGCGTGCGAGACCAGACCAATCTTAGCGAGCAAAAACATCACAACGGGCAATTCGAACGAGACGCCAAACCCCAGCATCATCCAGAGAATGAACGAGATGTAGTTATCGAACGTGAACGTCGCTTGCAGATAATTGCCGCCAAGCTCGATCAAGAACCGTATAGCGATGGGCACGACGAAGAAGAGACACCCAAACGCGCCCAGATAAAACAATCCTGCACCTGCGAGAAACCCATAGCGCGCGTACTTCCTCTCGTGGGGAAAGAGCGCCGGGACGATGAACTGCCAAATCTGATATAAGACGAACGGCGCGCCGATCAACAGCCCCACAAAGAGCGCAAGCTTAATATAGCCGAAGAACACTTCGGTGGGGCGGATGAAGATCAAGCTCCCTCCTTGAAAGAGAAAGCGTCGGCAGTCAAAAGCGAGCTGAGACCAGCGGTCTTCAGGCATCTGCAGGGCGTTGGGATCAACGAGCAACGAGCGGCACGAGTCGAGCAGCCTCAAGAGCTCCGCACGTGAGCCGTGAAGCGCCCGCAGCGGCCCCGTGAGGAAAGCCATGATCTGCTCGCGAAAGATATACGCGACGATCGCGAGGGAGAGCACGACAACCAGCGAGTAGATCACGCGAGCACGCAATTCATCCAAATGTTCGATCAAGCTCATCTGATTTGGGTCCTTCCTGGCCATAGCAAGTGATCTCGTGTGCGTGTGAGCTTGTCTGCATTATACGGGGCTTATCCGAGAAAGGCAAACGCTCGTGGCTAGACTTCACTTGTTGCTTGCGCAAGATTGAAGCCGCTCATACATCTTCTGCAAGAACTTTTGTCGGTCTTCGACTTTGATAATATCCGACCGCGCGTGCATCACGATGTGCAGCGCAAACGGCGAGGGCGATGGACTCACAAAGCCCTCCAGCTCGATCTGCCCCGACCGAATCTCGTCTATGACTTTCTGAGCGTTCTCGATGTCCATGGCGTCTTCCATCACTTCGCGATACGTTTCTGTAAGAATTGGGAAGTACTCGTCCATGCGCTCGACGGCGCTCTGTAAAATATATGCCTTCATTTGCTGGCGGCCCACGGACTTGCGCCGCCCTTTGTAGCTCCTCAAAATCATCAGCGCGCGCGTGGCGCAGTGCCGAAATCTTCGCTTCAGGATCTCGGTGTCGCGCAGCGCGTCGCGCAGCACCTCTCGAAGATCGCGCTCCTTGAGAAGATCAAATGCCTCCATCACCTTCACGGAGCCCTCGTATGCCAAATAAAAGCCATGATCAGTGACAGCGATCTCGATATCTTTGTCTTCACGGCGCGCGATCAAGTACGCTAAAGCTCTACTGAGCGCGTCATTGACCCTCCGACCAAAGAGCGCATGAAAGATCACTATAGTTTTCAACCCCTCGTGATAGAACTCTATGAGCAGTTTGCGCCGATGGGGCAGTCGCGAAAATCTGTATTGCTCAGCAAAATAGCGATAGAGTGACTCGACCCCGCGCGCATCCAACTGGAGCTGCAAGCGAATGTACTCTTTGATCTCGCTTGGCGAAGCCCCACGCGCAAAGAGCTCCGAGAGAGCCGAGCGGAACTCTTGAATATCCAAAGCGAGCTCAAAGCTCAGCGG
>JBEPZC010000118.1:0-3857 GCA_041641035.1 Candidatus Bipolaricaulota bacterium | reverse complement strand
GGGGCTGCCTGCGGAAGCCGTTCAGATCGCCCAAGCGCGCGGGCTGACCCCCGATGACATCACAGCTGCCCTCAAGACGTATACCCCATCGGGCAAACTCGATGAGTATATTCTGTTTTCTTCAGGAGGACACTCCGGACAAGTGCTCGTCATTGGGGTTCCGTCTATGCGTCTATTGAAGGTGATCGGGGTCTTCACCCCAGAACCATGGCAAGGCTACGGCTACGGTGAGAAAGAGACTATGGAAGTTTTAGCAGGAGGCGCACTCAACGGCAAGCCCATCCTGTGGGGCGATACGCACCATCCTGCACTCTCCGAGACCAACGGTGAGTACGACGGACAGTTTCTCTTCATCAACGATAAAGCGAACGCCCGGCTCGCCGTCATTGACCTGCGAGATTTCGAGACCAAACAGATCCTGAAGAACCCAAACGCGATCAGCGATCACGGCGGCGGCTTCGTCACCCCCAACACCGAGTACGTCATCGAAGGCCCTCAATATGCGACGCCCTTGGGCTTCGAGTACGCATCCCTGGGCCAGTATAAAGAGAAGTATCGGGGTGTGATCACCTTCTGGGCTTTTGACCGAGCTCAGGGGCGTGTCGATCCTGCGCGGTCGTTCCAGATCGAGTTACCCCCCTATTGGCAAGATCTGTGCGATGCGGGCAAGAGAGTCTCCGAGGGCTGGGTCTTCTGCAATTCGTTTAATACCGAGATGGCCACCGGCGGCATTGAAAAGGGCCAGCCCCCCTTCGAAGCGGGCACGGCTAGGAACGAGATGGACTACCTCCATATCATCAATTGGAAGAAAGCCGAAGAACTCCTCCAAAACGGGCAATACCAGACGATCAACGGGATGAAGGTCATCCGCTTAGAGACGGCAGCTCAGGCGGGAGTACTCTTCTTCGCTCCAGAGCCCAAAAGCCCGCACGGCGTGGATGTCACCCCCGGTGGGGAGTATATCGTCGTGGGCGGCAAGCTCGATCCCCATGTCACCGTCTATTCGTTTGAAAAGATTCAAAGAGCTAGTATGGCTGGAGCAAGCGAGCGCGACCCCTACGGCGTGCCCATCCTCAAGTTCGAGGACGTCGTCGAAGCCCAAGTCGAGCTAGGCTTAGGCCCCTTGCATACGGTCTACGACGACAAGGGCTATGGGTATACTTCGATGTTTTTGGACAGCGCCGTGGCGAAGTGGTCCTTGGGCGGGCCGTATCGTAAGGACGGGAAAGAGCCATGGAAGCTCGTGGAGAAGCTCCCCGTGCATTACAACATCGGGCATATTGTGGCCGCTGAGGGAGACACGGTCTCTCCTGACGGCAAGTACGTGGTCGCTCTCAACAAATGGTCTGTGGATCGCTTCGCACCTGTAGGGCCGCTGCATCCGCAGAACTTCCAGTTGATAGACATCAGTGGGAACAAGATGCAATTGCTCTATGACATGCCCATTGGCCTTGGTGAGCCGCATTACGCTCAAATGATCAAGGCAGACAAGCTCAAGCCTTTTGAGGTCTACCCTGAGGTGGGCTGGAATGCCGTGAAGATGGCCAAGGACCCCAATGCGGCAGAGCCCGGCCGTGAACGTATCGAAGTGCGTCAAGAGAACGGTCGCCGCGTCGTGGAGATCTGGATGACCGCCGTGCGCAGCCACTTCACCCCGGAGCATATCACAGTGAAGAAAGGCGATCATGTGATCTGGCACATCACAAATATCGAGCGGGCGCGCGACGCCTCCCACGCCTTCGCTCTTGGTGGGTATAACATCCACATGAGCTTGGAGCCAGGCGAGACAGGAACAGTCGAGTTCGACGCGGATCAGAGCGGCGTCTTCACGTTCTACTGCACCGAATTCTGCTCAGCGCTCCACTTGGAGATGGTCGGATACTTCTTAGTGGAGCCGTGACGCTATGAGACTGAAAGCATGGTTGGCAGAGGACCCCTTTCGGTTCCCGCGCGCCTTCTTCACTATTGCGTCGTGGCTCCTATTGCTCTCCGTGCTTTTCCCGTATTGGAGTCTGACGCTCATGGCGCCGCAGTATCCGGGGGGACTCCGCATCTTCGTCTACGTCACGCACTTAGCGGGAGACGTCGCCGAAGTAGATAATCTTAATCACTACGTAGGGATGAAGAAGCTCAATCAAGCGGCACAAATCGAGAAGTTCTTAGCACCGTTGGCGATCGGAGCTGCAGCACTGCTGGTGAGCACGCTTGCGCACACGCGACGGCGTTGGGCCGCCGTGCTGGCTCTCCCAGCAATGCTCTTCCCTGCGATATTCTTGGGTGATATGTACTTCTGGCTCTATCAATATGGGCATCAGTTGGACCCAAACGCGCCGTTGCGCATCCCGCCGTTTACGCCGCCGGTCTTTGGTGTAGGTACGGTGGGGCAGTTCAGGACGGTCGCGCAACTTCAAGTTGGCTTCTGGCTTGCTATAGCAGCGTCGCTCTTCGTCGCCGTGGGATTGCACTACCGTCGGGCAGTCCGTCAGGCGCTCGAGCACAACACGCCCATCCGCATCGGGCCGATCACGATCCCATTGGAGGCACCGCGTGAAGCCACCTAGGACGCTGAGCGTGCTCTGTGTGGGCGTCGCTCTTTTCGCTTCCCTCTCCCGTGGCCTCCCCACGGGAGAGGGGCCAGAGGTGACCCCCCTGCAGGATCTCATTGCTTCTGCACCCTCAGGCGCGACCCTGCACGTGCCCCAGGGGGTGTACACCGGCCCCCTTGTCATTGATAAACCCTTAACGGTGATCGGTGAAGGAGCAGTGCTCGACGGCCAAGGGCAGGGCACTATCGTCCACGTCACTGCTCCAGATGTCACGCTGAAGGGCTTTGTGCTCAGAAACTCTGGACGCAGCTTAGCCCACGAAGATTCGGCTATTTTGGTCGAAGCCCCGCGCGCCCACATAGAAGAGAACACGCTCGTGGATGCGCTCTTTGGCATCTACCTCAAAGACGCGCCAGGGAGTATCATTCGGCAGAATAAGATCGTTGGGTTGGACGTTCCCGAAGCCGAGCGTGGCGACGCGATCCGATTATGGTACAGCTCCGACGTCATCATCGAAGGGAATCAGACGCATAACGCTCGCGATGCTATCATCTGGTACTCCCGCAACGTGCTCGTGCGCGGCAATCACTTCGAGGGCGGACGCTACGGCATCCATCTCATGTACGGCAAAGAGACACGGATAGAAGAGAATACGCTGCTGAACAACTTCGTGGGCGTCTATGCCATGTACAGCCAGGGCGTCACTATACAGAAGAATCTCTTTGCAGGCCATCGCGGCCCCAGTGGCTACGGCATCGGCCTGAAAGACACCGACGACGCGCTCATTGTCGAGAACGTGATTGCCGACAACAGCGTCGGGGTCTTTGTAGACAATTCGCCCTCATCTTTCGAGGCGCCGGTGCTCTTTCGCAAGAATCTCTTTGCGTACAACGAGACGGCCGTGATGATGATGCCGTCGGTGTACGGGGACATCTTCACTGAGAACAGCTTTATAGAGAACTTTGAGCAAGTCGGGATCGCCGGCGGGGGTCAGCTTCAGGGCAACCGCTGGGAGAAGAACTTTTGGAGCGACTATCTGGGCTATGACGCCGACGGCGACGGCGTGGGCGATCTCGCTTATAAATCCGAGAGGCTTTTCGAACATCTCATAGACCGACATTCACAGCTTCGGCTCTTTCTCTACAGCCCGGCCATTGAGGCGTTGGAGTTCGCTGCGCGAGCGCTCCCCATCTTCAAGCCGCAGCCGAAACTCACAGACCCACAGCCGTTGATGGCCCCCGTGCTGCCGACGCTGCCGCAAAGCCTTATTCATTCCCACAACAATGCTATGCCCTTTGGGGTGGTGACAGG
>JBEPZC010000117.1:0-3934 GCA_041641035.1 Candidatus Bipolaricaulota bacterium | reverse complement strand
CAAGGAGGCCCTATGCGACGTCTGTCCGTCTTCGTGTTCTTGGCTCTTCTGTGGAGTGCCGTCGCGCTGGCCAACCCCATCGTCGAGGGCGACTGGGTTCGCTATGAGACCGAGAGATTCTTCGTCTATCTGTGGAAAGACACGCCTCCAGAGAGATTAGCCCTGGGCAGCCCCGACCCACTCCAAGCAAAGTTGGACGAGATCGCAACCTCTCTCGAGACAGATTTGCGCACCATTGAACACGTCCTTCAGCTCTCCTACCCTGTCCAGCAATACGGCAAGATCGCCGTCTTTGTTTATGCCTCTCTTGAAGATTATCAACAGAAGACGCGGTGCTATCTCTGCGCGGCCCATGTCAGCGCCCTGCCCAATACCCCAGAAGTGCAAGCGCTGGCTCTGACAGGACAGCTCAATCGCTATGCGATCTATGCCCATCTCGATAATACTCCTAGGGGGCTAGGAGGATTAAGCATCGGCCTGCCCCAAGAAGTGATCCCACACGAGCTGACACATATCGTCGATCTGACGCTCATCGGCGGGAGCAAGCCCGTCACGATGCGTGAGGGGCTTGCCGTCTATGCGTCGTCCAAGTCCGATACGATCCCCGACCACGAGCAGTTCGCCCTGACCGATCAGCACCTGAGACTCTTTGTCGAAACAGAGAAGATTGATCTGATAAGCTATCTCACCGGCTGCTCCTCGCGGAGATTTCTCTACAGCGTTGGCAGTAGTTTTATAAACTTCTTTGTCACGCGCGCGGGGATCGAGAGGTTTGTCGAATTCTATCGTGCCCTGCAGGGGGAGCGCCTCACTATAGCACCCTGCTCCTATGGGTTCTCCCTTGAACAGCTTGATCGGCTCTTCCAGCAGACGTTGAGTCTGTCCCTCGATGAAGTCCGCCGGGAATATCATGGTCAGCTGCAGGCCACCGAACTGACCGAGGACGGCCGACGCTCTTTTGAGTATGTGATGGATCAAGTCTTCAACAGAGCGGTCTATCTCCAACCGTTGATCATCGAAGGGAGAGAGATAGAAAGAATAGCCCGTGAGGTCTGGTCGGAGGGGCGCTTCAACGCCGAGAAGGCCGCTTACGTGACTGCCTATATTTCTCATCTGAAAAATTACGTGGCTGATGCCGAGCGCGTGGCGCAGACAGTACAGAACTCTTTTGAACGCCTGCGCAGCTTCGCGAGCACTTATATTGACGACCCTGCAACGCGCTCTCAGATCGAGATGAAGCTCCGTGAGCTCGAGCAGCTCGCTCACGAAGAACGCTACGAAGAGTTCAAAGAGGGCTTCATTGATCTTGTCTTTCGCTACGTCACGTGGCGACGGCAGCCGTAAGAGAACCAACTCCCCTCCAGAAAGGGACAGAGCGCACCTCTCTTCTCAAGTAATCTTTATTACTATTTAACAGTAGGGTGATACGTATGCGCTCTCGACTTATGGTGATACTCTCTGTGATCGGACTAATCGCGCTCTTTTGGTATATCGGGCTCTATCGTCGCTCCGAACGACCTGTACAGATAAGCCAGCCTCCAACAACTCCCTCAAGCCAGCCCCAACAGCCCACGACGGCCCTGGCTGCGCCATCAGCTCAATCTGCACCAAGCAGCGCTTGCGCACGCGACCGCATCGACAATGGGATGCTGCGCCTCAGCGTGCACTCGATCAGCACCACAAAACAGATCAGCTTCTGGACGCTCGATCCAGACCACCGCTTCGTGATCGTCGAAGTCTCTCTAGAAGCGATCACGGATTTTCAGCTGGCAAGCTCGGCCGTGCTCTGGCTCGAAGAGCCCGATGGCACTCAACGCCTTCGAAACGTTGCTACGGGAGCGCTCGCTCGCCCCTTGCTGTCGCTCAGCCCCTCGCGCGGTGAGCGCGTGAGCGGCCAGATCGCCTTTGAGATCCGCGCCCAGACGCGCGAGTTGAAGCTGCACTATGACCCGTTTCTCGCACGTCGGCTCACTCTGTGCGTGAGCGTCCCGTGAGCGTATAGCCCCACGCCGCGCCCGTCCCCGCTGAGACAGGGACGACCACAAAAAGCACAATGGGGGTGAAAATATCTCTGATCCCTTGGGCGTTAGGAGTATCCCCCAGCAAACGCAGTGCCCAATCCGAGGCGAAGAACGCTATCCCCCCAGCAAGGCTCGCCCCAAGGAGCGCGGTCCACACGTTCCCTTTGATCTTCTGAAAACTCCCTACGATGGTCACGCCCGCGGTCGCGCCGATGGGGATTCCGGGTATATACCCAAACAGTATCGCTCCGGCCAAACACGCGAGATCGGCCCACGGCCCCGCTGCCGTCGTGGCCATACAGATTCCGTAAGCTGCCACCCCGCCACCGACGCCGCCGACGAGCGCCCCCACAGAGCCGCCCAACACTAATTGCCCAAAGTGCACTGATGACTCCTCCTGGGCCGATGCTGGAAAAGAGACCAAAACCGCTAAGACCGCAACGCTTGCTACTAACGCCGTCTTTCTCGTCATACATCTCACCTTCTTAATTAATTATTTATCATGACGGGCTGACCAGCTTTGGCGAAGACTTCGAGCGCTGCTCGCACACCCGCCCCCAGCTCAAAGCGGTGCCCCAGCTTGTGCAGCGTCAGCTCGAGAGCAGCAATGGCACCGAGCACGTCTTTTGCACCGATATCTCCGATGTGCCCGATGCGAAGAATCTTGCCCTTGAGATGATCTTGTCCCCCTGAAATTTTGATCTGAAAATCCCGGCGCAGGGTCTCCAAGATCTCCTTGCCGTTCAACCCTTGGGGGACATAGACAGCCGTGCAGACCGGCCCAGGGCGCTCACTGAACAGCTTGAGATTGAGAGCGCAAACGGCAGCTCGCGTCGCTTGAGCATAGAGCTCTGCGCGCATCAAGAGATTCTCTACACCCTCTTCAAGAATGACATTGAGCGCTTCATCGAGCGCCATGACCAGCGAGATCGCCGGGGTGAAGGGCGTGAAATAGAGATTCTTTCGGGCGACCTTGAAATCCCAATAGTACTTGGGGAGATCGGACTTCTCGACGCGCTGCCACGCCCGCTCGCTCACGCTCACGAACGCCAATCCCGGCGGAACCATCAGCGATTTCTGCGAACCCGCGACAACGCAGTCCACACCCCAGCGATCGGGCTCGCAAGGGACAGCTCCTAAGCCGCTGATCGCGTCAACTACCAAGAGCACGTTGCGCTCATCCGTAATCCGTGCGATCTTTTCAATATCATAGACCGTGCCGGTCGAGGTCTCCGAAAGTTGAGTGAAGACGGCGGTCGCTTTCGGATGTGCGTCGAGGGCTTGCTCGATCTGCTCCGGGTGCACCGCTCTGCCCCACTCGATCTCAATGACGTGATGCTTTACGCCAAACGCTTGGCAGATCTCGCGCCAGCGCTGCCCAAATTTCCCGCCCTCAACGACGATCGCTTCGTCTTTCGTGCTTAAAAGATTGGCGACACATGCCTCCATCGCCCCGGTGCCCGACGCCGTAAAGTAGAGAATCGTGTTCTGCGTGCGAAAGACTCTTTTGAGCTTCGCATCGACCCTCTGCAACAGCTCCGAGAACTCCTCCCCTCGGTGATAGATGATCTCTTGGCTTTCAGCCAAGGCGACACGGCGCGGGACGTTGACCGGGCCGGGAGTGAGCAAAAAGTCGCGCTTTGCCATAGAACCTCCTTTGCACCCTCACCCGTAGGGTCTCAAGACTCTATCATAAACCCAGGGATCGCTGCAACTTGCCCGAAGGGGCTCCTCCGGCTATAATCGAGCATCCCTCGGGATAGCTCAAAGTTTCAAGCTCAATAGTTTGAACGCTGAAAGAGTGAATTTGAGAGAGAGAAGCGTGACGCGTCTGCGATCCGACGGCTGGGTGCTCCTCTGGAGCGCTCTTGTGGCTGCTCTCTTGCTCTTGAGCGCGACCTCGCCGCTCTCCT
>JBEPZC010000116.1:0-3937 GCA_041641035.1 Candidatus Bipolaricaulota bacterium | reverse complement strand
CTGATGGTGCGCTCGGCGCTGTTGGGCATCAAGCCCACCCGAAACTTGATGCCCTCACGCTTCGACAATGAGCATATAGATCTCTTGGAGAAATTGACGTTCTACGGCGCGACCCGACGGTTCAGTCTCGATTTCTACTGCAAAGCCTTCGGCATACCAAGCCCGAAGGAGCGCTTCTCCGGCCCGCAGATGAACCAGCTCTTTGCTGAGGGCAAGTATCGCGAGATCGCCCAATACTGTTTCGACGACGTGCGCGCCACAGCTGAGCTCTATCGTTACTGGCGAGAGTTTTTGAGCTTTGAAGACAGAGCGAGCTAACCAGCATGCTCATCGTGGGTGTAGCAGGTGGGATTGCAACTGGCAAGAGCCTGGTCGTCCAAGAAGCTGCAAAGCTCCCTGGTGTTGCTGTCATTGACGCCGACAAGGTCGCCTGGGAGACGTATAGGAAAAACACGGAGACGTACCGCAAGCTCGTGGCCCATTTTGGTGAGAGAATTCTCTCCGAAGACGGCGAGATCGATCGGAAGAAACTGGGCGCGCTCGTCTTCTCCGACCCACAAGCACGCAAGTTCGTGAACGCGACGGTGCACCCGGCGGTCCAAGAAGCGCTGGAGAAGATAGCTGAGACCCATCGTGCTCAGGGCACTCGGCTCTTAGTTATAGAAGCAGCTCTTGTGCTCGAATCGCCCCATGTGCGACGCGATTTTTTCGATTATATTGTCTTGGTGCGCGCATCGCGCGACGACCAGATCGAGCGCCTCCTCGCTCGCAGCAAGCTCTCTCCCGAAGAGGCCCGTCGCCGAGTAGAATCCCAAACGCCCCCAGAATTGCTCGCCCCCAAAGCCGATTTCGTGCTCGATACCTCGGGGACTATTGAAGAGACCAAGGAGCGCGCGCGAACGCTCTTTCGGGAACTGCTTGCCCGCGCTGAGTGATCCCCGTTACACGCCCTTGTCCCCCACAAGAGTCCCCAGCTTATCTACCCAGAGCAGACACGGCTCCTCTCTCTTGTCTGGGGAGGCTCGTATACTGGAGCCATCTTCTAAACATTGGCGGAAACCTCCGATCAGCAGCCCCCTGGCTGAAGCAAGCCGGGGGGTCGCTCTTTTTCGGTCTCAGCTTGCAGGTCTTCTGTCTCTTAGATGGGTGTCGGACTTCGTCACAAGAGAGGGCCGTGCTCATTGGAGATCAGCTTGATCTGGCGTAAGATGAGCGCGCTATGAGGCACACGAAGCGGGTCCAACGCTGGAGCGTCCTTGCGCTTATGATCGGGACGACTGTGCTTATGGGGTGGTCTGTCTCCCGACCGATGCCCCAGCAGTTCCCTGCCTTGCCGCCAGGGATCGCTCTGGCGAAATTGAATCCGCAGCCCCAGCTTGACTTTGGGGATGGCTCGGATTTCATCGACCCGCTGCGCTTCCCCGCTCGACCCCCGGCCGAAAGAACAGCGCCAAGCTCAAAGAGAGAAAAGCCAGCAGAGCCGGCGATTATCCCTGGGCGTGCTATCAGACTCGAACCGCTGGGGGCACTCACCGTCCCCGTCTCAGGGCGCGTTGAGTTCACCGCGACTCTGGCCAATATTCAACCGAGCGACTGGCGGGTCATCGGCGAGCTGCATATCACGAAAGGCGATGGCACGAGCGAAAAGCTCTTTGGCCCGCGAGTGATTCGTCTTGGGCGCGCGCAGACGCTGCGCTTGCCCGTGGGCTTTGCCGCCAAACGCTTCCCCCTCGGCTCCATTCAGTTCATAGCTGTTTTGAAAGACCAAGACGGCCAAATCATTGACCGAGCAGTTCTCACCTTCACTATCAAGCCCGAACAATAAACGTTCAGCCCCTCTCCAGGGCTTTTTCTAGCTCCGGGTCAGCTTGGGAGACCAATCCCCATGCTGCTGCTTGCTTAGACCATGGACGAGCCCGCGCCCCTTCTCGTGGGCTACATGTCGTCGAAAGTCCGCACAGGGGCGACGCCTCCATCTCATAGTGCAGCACGTGCTTGAGTGCCCGCTCAAGGTGCTTTCTGAACTCCGGCGTCGCCGGCCCATACTGCCGCTCGATCTCCCCAAGCGCTGCCTCGGTCAAGCGCTGCAAGAACAGTTCGATCCCAATTCCGTCACGCAATCGAAAGCCTGCCATCGTCGCCTCCCTTCTCAGTTCACTCTACCCTTGCGTGCGTTTGGCGACAATGCCATTCATCATGAATCAAGCTGCTTTAAGTCACACTCCCTCTCAAATATGACGAAGAGCAGTTTTTCAGTTGGTCTAAATCATTGAGTTTCTCACCCTACCAACATTAGGATGGTCGTGACGGGAGTTGATCCCCATGATTGAAGTGCGGTTTCACGGGCGGGGCGGGCAAGGGGCGGTCGTCGCTTCGGAGATCTTCGCGACAGCTCTTTTCAAAGAGGGCAAATTCGTCCAAGCCTTTCCAGCCTTCGGGGTGGAGCGCCGCGGCGCTCCCGTGATGGCCTTTTTGCGCTTTGATTCCCTTCCCATTCGGCGGCGGTGCCAGGTCTACGAACCCGATCACATCGTCGTCCTCGATCCGACGCTCTTATTGACCGTAGATGTCACAGCAGGGCTCAAACCCAACGGGTCTATTCTGATCAATAGCGACGCTCCTCCCGAAAGTTTTGTCGCTCTGCGCCAGTTTGTGGTCGCGACGGTGCCCGCTGGGGAGATCGCTGTTGTTCATAACTTGGGCACGCGCACCAACCCCATCGTCAACACCGCGATCTTGGGGGCATTTGCGCGCCTGACAGGGTTTGTGAGTTTAGAGACGCTGCTGGAAGCGATTGCGGAGAAGCTCCCGGAGCGCCAGCGCGAGCGCAACCAAGCCGCCGCCCGCGCGGCTTACGAAGCCGTCAAGATCGCTACGACCCTTGAAAGGAGCACCCTATGAAGAAGCCCATCGTTTTTGCGAGCGAGCGCGAGATGCCCCCTATGGCCGTCTCGCTCGCCGATATGGGGCACAACCGCACAGGGAGTTGGCGGTATCTTCGTCCGGTCTATAGCGAAAAGATCGCGCCGTGCAAGAACGCCTGCCCCCTCGGCAACGATATCCCCCGCATTCTCTCTTTAGTATCTGAGGGGCGCTATGAAGACGCGTGGCGGCTCTTCCGCCAGACTTCACCCTTGCCGGGGGTCTGTGGGCGGGTGTGCTATCACCCCTGTGAGAGCTTCTGTAACCGAAAGAATTTCGACGAAGCGCTGTCGGTTGCGGCTATCGAGCGCTTCGTCGCCGATGCCTGCTTTGACCTAGAAGACAAGATTCCGGAGCGCCCGCGCCGGTCCGAGAAGATCGCTATTGTTGGCTCTGGGCCGGCAGGGCTCACGTGTGCGTACTTCTTAGCTCGAGACGGCTATGCCGTGACGGTCTTCGAGGCCGCCAGCCAGCCCGGCGGGATGCTGCGCCTGGGAATTCCCTCCTATCGGCTCCCTCGGGAGGTCTTAGATCGCGAGCTCGAACTGATTGGCCGGTGGGGGGTCGAGTTTCGCACCAATACAAAGATTGGCCAAGACGAGATAGAAGAGCTCTGGGAACAATACGATGCTATCTTCATCGCTACTGGGGCGCACCAAAGCAGAGCACTCAACATTCCTGGGGAGGAGCTTGCCCTGCAAGGGCTGGAGTTTCTGAAGGCCGTCAACGCGGGAAGGACTCTAGAGATCGGCAAGAGAGTCTTCATCATCGGTGGGGGCAATACGGCGATGGACTGCGCGCGCACCGCGCTCAGACTCGGCGCTGCGCCCGTCGTCGTCTATCGGCGCACCCGCCAAGAGATGCCCGCGATCGCTGAAGAGATCGAAGAGGCCGAGCACGAAGGGGTGCAGTTTGAATTTCTCGTCGCTCCCGTAGCTCTTCGCGCTCACGGTGGGAAGATCGAAGTGCAGGCTATTCGTATGCAGCTGGGCGAGCCCGACAGCAGTGGGCGGCG
>JBEPZC010000115.1:0-3951 GCA_041641035.1 Candidatus Bipolaricaulota bacterium | reverse complement strand
TTTATGCCCAAGCGCGTCATCTCAACAGAAAAAGCCCCAGCAGCTATCGGACCATACTCCCAAGCTATTGTTGCTCATAACTTCGTCTTCGTGTCGGGTCAAATTCCCCTCGACCCCAAGACCGGCCAGCTCGTCTCAGGAGATATCCAAGCCCAAGCCCGTCAGTGCTTAGAGAATCTCAAAGCGATCCTAGAAGCGAGCGGCAGCTCTATAGATAAGCTCGTCAAGGTCACCGTCTTCGCCAAGGACTTAAAAGACTTTCAAGCGATCAATCAGATCTATTCAGAATACTTTAAAGAAAACCCTCCAGCTCGATCGTTCGTCGAGGTCTCCAGACTCCCTCGAGACGCCGCGATCGAGATAGAGGGGATCGCGCTGCTGGACGACTAGAAGCTTGAGCGATCAGCTTGCGCTCATCACTGAGCTAAAAGACCCCAAACGCTTTCAGTGCCGCAAGCGCACCAATCGCCACCCCCACCGCGCCGATTATCATGTTGGTCTGCATCTGGTTCTCAGCAGCAGCTAAACGCTTCTTCAGCCCAGCCGACTCCTCTTGCATCTTCTGAAGCTGGGCGGCTTGCTCCTCAAGCTGTGTCTGTAAGAATGCGATGCCTTCTTCAGTCTTAAGCACTTTGTTGGTCAACCCGGAAACGACGTTGCCCAAGCCCTTCAGCTGCTCGCGCAGCTCCGCGATCTTCGCCGTCAATTCGTCGGCTTTTTGCGGGTCAATGGGCATCTTGATTTGTTTCTCTAACGTGCTCACGCGCTCTTGCAGCGCCATGACTTGATCATTGAGACTCAAGACCTGACGGACACGGTCTTCCATGCTCTTCAACCGAACATTGAGTTGGTCAATCATGCCCTCGCTCTGAAAGATCCTCGACGAGAGCAGATCGAATTTCTCTTTGGTCCCCTGGGCTAACCCAGCGATGCTCGTCTCCAAGTTGGCGATCTTGGGCTGGATCTCGCCAGAAATCTTCTTCTCCAAGCCCTGCAGATCGCGGAGCATACTCTCGGCTTGCTTGAGCTCGAACGAGATCTCCTTGACAATCTCCCCTAAACCTTCGACCTTCTGCACCTGGAACGAGAGGTCTTTGAGCATCTGTTCGATGCGCTTGAAGCCCTGCTCGAGCTTAAAGACCTTCTCGGCGAGCTCGTCTTTATCAGACTGTGCCCAGGCGGGCACGGCCAACACGACCATCACGACCAGCAGCACGATACCAAGACGCTTCATCGTCGGTTCGTCCTCCTTCATACATTAAGTACTTGTATGCTTTAGTCTAAGAGTAGCCTCAATCACCCCCAAGGAGCGGTGTCAACGGGAGTGCGGACGTTGAGCACCGACCAAGGGGGCAACTTGCGCACGCCTCCCCCTCCTCTGGTATAATACGGCACCAAAGGGGGGTAGCCATGAGCAGGGTGAGGCAGATGCGCAATTTGCCAGAACTGATCGAGTCTTTTATTCATTCTCTCGATGTCAATCCTGCATCCACACGCACGTACCGCGAAGGACTGAAGAACTTTCTCAATTGGCGCAACGGGAAGCCGCCTCATGCTCCCGTGACCCAAAGCGAGATCAAGCTCTACAAAGAATGGCTCCGTCAGTGTCGTGCGGCCAACACCGTCGCGACGTATCTAGTCGCGCTCAGAAGGTTCTTTCAGTATTGCGTCGCCGAAGGTTTTTATACGGAAAACCCAGTAGAGAACGTCAAGGGGATTCGGCGTCCGCGCGGACATTTGAGACAAGACATCTCCCGCGAGGGCCTGCGCGCCCTCTTTAACTCGGTAGATCGCTCGACGCTCATGGGCAAGCGTGACTTTGCTATGATGAATCTCATGGCGCGCAATGGCCTTCGAGTCATCGAGATCGTGCGGGCCAACGTTGGGGATATTGAGAACCGTCGCGGGCGTCAGATCTTGAGAATCTGGGGAAAGGGGCGAGATGAGCGCGACGAGTTCGTCGTCCTGGCCGAGCCGACAGTGCAAGCATTAGAAGATTGGCTGGCAGCACGAGGCGCAGCCAAACCCAGTGACCCGCTCTTTATTGGGGTGCGGGCGCGCAACAAGGGCGGGCGTCTCACCACTCGCCAGGTCAACCGTATTATTAATAGGTACTTGATCAAGGCCGGCTTGAAGAACGAGAAGATCTCCCCGCATAGCTTAAGACACAGCTTCGTGACGCTCGCGATCCAAAGCGGTGCTTCGATCATCGAGGCCCAGATCGCCGCGAGGCATCGGTCTATTGAAACCACACGGGTCTATTTTCACGAGCACGATAGATTAGAGTCTCCCACGGAGGATAAAATCCTGATCTAAGTCAGTTAATTTACGTTAGCGGACATAAAACATAAGCTTCGACCTTGTAGAAATATGCTTCCCATGGCCTTTTTATGACAATAGCCCAATAAGATGATTTCTATTGCCCTCACGGTCTGCTAGTCTTCTTTACCCACATTGTCGTATCTGAGTTGCCAGTTAAGGCCACTTTAGGAGGAGTTTCGGCAAAAGCCCCTATCTGTCATAGAAATCACACACGCGGCGTGACCGACGCTACCGTCTTAGTTCCCCCCCAAGGGGAATAGATGTCTATAGGCGGTGTAATGGGCGTCACTGTTTTCGAGCAAGGGGCACCGTACAATCAAGCCAACGCTAAAGGGGGGATAGTCGAATGCAGAATCGCAAATGGCTCAGCAGGATTCTGACACTCCTGCTCGTGGCGATGCTCTTGTCTGTCGGGACGAGCCCCCTGGCATCGGCCCAGGACGACAAGAGCGTCAAGGATAAGGTGGCCCAGCTCGAGAAGCAGCTCAAAGAGCTGGAAGCCGTGGTCAAATCGCTCTCCATCGAGCTGCAGAAGCTCACCCAAGCTGGCACCGGTGAGATCGAGAACATCCGGCCGAGGCTCTTTGCTGTGGAGCAGCTAGCCAAAGACCTCTCGTTCGATCTCAAGAAACTCGGTGGACGGATCAGCAATCTCGAGGGGACAGTCGAGCAACTCGCTGAGCTGCCCCAACAAGTGATGGACCTCAAGTACAGCGTTGGGGAGCTGGCCAGTCGGATGAAGGCCAACGAACTGGCTATTGGGCAGCTGCGCGATCAGCTCGAGAAATTAGCGGGGATGCAGGCGCTCGTCATCAACTTACAAGGGAGCGTCGGTGTCCTCACCAATCGTGTCGAGGGCGCCGAGAAGGGCCTTGCAGCCCTGACAGATCAAGTGGGCAAACTCCAAGCGCTGACGCCTCTGGTGAAGGGCTTGCAGGACACGACGGCGAACTTGAGCGTCCGTGTTGGCCGGATTGAAGAGACGCTTGTGAAGCATAGCCAGCAGTTGGAGCAGCTCGCCAGTGTACCCGGCGTGGTCGTGACGATTCAAAGCTCTGTAGGTGAGCTGGCCAGCCGCACGAGCAGTCTTGAGGGCAACTTCGCGCGCTTGCAGAATATCGTGACTGCCCTGCAAGAGATGGTCAGCAAGCTCTCGGGGCGGCTCGACGCTGCAGAAGCCCGCGATGAAGAGACGGCAAAGAAGTTCAGCACGCTCATGGACGGCTTCAGCAAGCTCTTGATTGACATTGAGTCCCTCAAGATCAAGATCAACGAGCTGCAAGATCGGATCGCGAAGCTCGGTGCTCCGCAGCCGGTGGAGATGCCCGATGTGAAAGCGCTTGTGCAGCAGGCTGTTGCGGAGAAGACCAAGGACCTGCAGGCGCAGCTGGCACAAGCAAAGAAAGAAGCCCAAGAAGCCAAGGCCGCTGTGGAAGGCGCCAACAGCTTAGCGCTCATCGCGCTTGTAGCGGGTTTGGCTGGTGTATTGATCGGGTTCTTGTTCTAAAGACTATAGCTAGGATCACCCCTTTGGCGGCAAGCGAGAGCGAAAGACTCTCGGGGGATCTTGGCAAGGCCGGGTCGAGCGGGAGCGTCTGCTCCCACTCGACTCTTTTTTTTAGCATAGAT
>JBEPZC010000114.1:0-4040 GCA_041641035.1 Candidatus Bipolaricaulota bacterium | reverse complement strand
AGGGGCACAGGCAAGAGCGGGAAGAACCCCTTGAAAATACTTTGTTCGCACCCGCAGGCAACGCTTATCATCGCGAGGCGCCCTGCAAAGACCCGTATCGTTTCAGGGGTGATCTCTTTGGGACTAGGCAGGAGGGCTTCTGGAAGTATCTGCTCGATACGAAAGACGAAAACCCCTTGGCCATCGAGAGTCCACAGCGGCCCCGGCCCGTAGGGGGCATAATAGAGACCCTCGTCGTCTTGCACGAGTTTGATGAGTCTCTCTTGTCGGGTGTCGCGGTCGAAGAGATACAATCCCATCTCGCTGTCTCCCCGATAGTACGCGATCGTGCGCCCATCGGGGGAGAACGTCGGCGCCCAAAGAAAGCCACGATCCCCTGATAAGAGCTCAGTCTGCGTCTTGTTGCGAAGATCGAAGAGCATCAGTTGCCAGGGGTGCGAGAGTTTTCCGCTCAAAATCTGGGGAAGCTCGAAGCTTGGGCTGTTCACATAGAGCAGCTCGTTTCCATCAGGGGAGAACGTCGCCCAAGAGAGGTTCTCACCCTCGGGGAGCACGGCCTGCACGCGACCTGTCTGAGAATCTACAAGCCAGATGCGCCCTAAGCGCGGGAGGGCTTCGTAGGAGCCATCGGTTTCGCTGGGCATTGTGAGGGCGATCAATCCTTTGGGGCCAACGCTGATCCTGTTGGGCATGGGCCAGCAGCCCGTCAATATACTTAAGAGCCCTCCACAAACGAAAAGACCTACAAAGACGCGCTTGGGCATAGTAAGTCCCCCTTTCCCAAACTCTCCCCCACCCTTCTTTCCCTGCAGGGATGGGCTGAATCACTTATCTTTTTGTGACTCTTCGTAGAGCCGATTCACAAACTCCAGCACTCTTCTTTGGTCGAGCTCATCTAACAGCTCGACTTTTCGGCGAATGCGTTCAGGAAGCCCCGCTTCGGCCTCCTTGGCAACTTTTTCCAAGAGCGCTTTTTGCGCGAGACGATGTGCCTTCCAGTTGGCATCGCGTTCCACGTAGTTCACTTGCCAGCTGGGCAACTTCTCTAACAATTCATGAACCTGGCGGTTGAGCGGCTCCAGATGCGGCCTGCGAATGCGATAGAGCCCGTTCACTTGATTGGCCAAGAGCTGGCTATCGGTGAAGAAGATAACGCGCTGCGGGTTGTAAGGCAAGACCGCTTTGATCGCTGCAATGAGGGCGCGATATTCGGCAACGTTATTCGTTGTGCGGCCGATATGCTCGGAAATCTCTTTGATGACTTCGCCCTGGTCGTCAGTGATCACAATGCCTATCGCAGCTTCACCGGGGTTGCCCTGAGCCGCACCGTCTACATTCACAAAGAGCTTCTCCATAAGACTGACTTATGGGCCCGGCAGGATTCGAACCTGCGACCAACCGGTTATGAGCCGGCCGCTCTGACCCCTGAGCTACGGGCCCTTACTCTCACAGTTACTATACTCCAGCAAGGCCAGGATCGTCAACTGAGAAAGGGAAGCGGCCCCGGAACCCCCGAGGCCGCTTCACCCTCTCAAAAAACAGTTTACGGGCAGGTCTTGACTTGATCTGGAACAGGATAGACGAGAAGCTCGCCACGAGCACTGATGTTTAACACCCAGGCGAACTTCGCCTCCGCTGTTACGAGAACTCGTATCTGCGTGGGAGTGAGCGGATCGCCCTCGACCATAGGCACAATGGGTACTGTCAGGACTTGATCCAGACTCTTGAGGATAAAGGTGAGGCTTGCCCCAATCCTCTCAACGTTATCTACGCTGGTGTTGGTCACCACGACCCAGCATATACCATCGGTGGCGATCCCGCGTGGCGCGTCACCGACCTCGATCTCAAGAGGCTTGTCATCCTTCCGCATAGGCTGCAAGGACGGCTTGAGCAGGAGCGGGCTAACACTATCCCCAGAGCTGTTTACTACGTAGGCTGTGTCTTCAAGCACGGTCATCGCACGCGGGTATGCCCCCGTGTCAGCACAATCGCCTAGCTCGATCTTCTCCTCGCCCTTCTTCACTTTCTCGCTATCAGCGTTGACGTTCTTAATCTCACAGACCTTCCATGTGTCGGTGTTGACGACATAGGCTTTATCGCCCTGGAGTATGATGTCAGCTGGACTAGGATAGGTAGGGTTCTCTTCGTCGGGGTCGAGCTTGATCGTCGCGATTATCTCGCCCTTATCGGGAGCCTCGTTCTTGTACAGAATATCCACCACGCTGACGGTATGATCGCGCTCATTGACCGTGAAAGCCCGAGTGCCCTCAGCGTTGACAGCCACCGCACGCGGACCTGCCCCCACAGCAACCTTCTTCGCTGCTTTTGCTTCAGTAGGCTGGCCGTCCTTGTCGAAGACTACTTGTGATACATAGAGCGTGTCGTCGTCATAGCCAGGCACAAAGAACACTTTCTTGGCCTCGTTGTACTCTAAATCTTGGGGATTGATATTCCCTCGGATCTGAACGAGACAGATCTCACCGGCGACGGGGCAGCCGCGAATCTTCTTGCCGTAAAACTTTGTGGGATCCGCTGTGCTGGCCGCTACGAGAAAGACCGAGCTTTCACGCCCGACGCTGACGGCGGTAAACACGAACTTCCCGTCTGTCGTAAAGAGAAAACCATTGACCTTTGATCCGCCAAGATCAAGCTTGGCAGAGGGGACTAGTTTTTGTTGTTCCTGTGCGCGCGTGTCTGTCAGCGCTCCTGGAAGATCAGAGAAGACACCGATCAATACTACAAGGCCCACTCCTATCACTAAGGGTTTGTATTTGCGAAACATTATCACGCAACCTCCTTTTGCAGTGTGTGCTATGACGCTGCCGAACCATACCCCTGGAGATATTTGTTGCTCTTCTTCCGCCATCACCTCCTCACTGAGAGCTGATACGGTGAGAGTATCTTCTGCGTTGCTTTTTAAAGATTAGCACGAAAGGGCGATCTTTGTCAAGCAGCGACCCAGGGGCTCAGAGCCTATTGAAATCTAGCCGGAGAAATGCTACAATTTCTGCAATGGTCCGCCGATATAGCAACGCGCGAGCACTAAAACTTATAGTGTGTGCTGTTGTGCTCCTGAGCGTCATCGCCTGGGGGGGGCCTCTTGTCACCTTCCATCAGAGCCAACGGATACAGACTGGTTCTGGGACAACGGCTGTCGCCCTTGGGGACGTCAATCAGGACGGCCTCTTAGATATCATCAGCTCAACCATCATAGTAACCGACGAAGAGAAAAACACCAAGAGCCTGAACTTGGCTGCTGTTTTAGGAGGTCCAGGGGGGAAATTCCTCGCACCGCGACTGATCGAGTTCAACTCCCTGAAATTGGACGACACCGTCAAGATTCCGCGCGGCAAGGCGCTCGCGCTGGGCGACCTCAACACCGATGGCTTCCTAGACGCCGTGCTCGCCTACCCCAGCGGGGGAAATTTCTGGGTCTTTTGGGGAGATAGAACTGGGATATTCCGACCCGCTTCAAATCGTGATCTCCCTCGCAGCTTGCGCGACGTCAGCTCGGTCGCCCTGGCCGACTTCACTGGCGACGCTCAGCTCGACATCGTCTGCGCCAACTTACAGGGAAGCGTTTATGTGTTCGTGAACAACAAGACCGAACAGATCGACCGGTGGAGCATCAAAGAGACGTTTGCCGGTGGGAGCTTACAATCCCTTGCTGTTGGTGACGTCAATCGGGACGGCGCGATGGACGTCATCGTTAGCAGCATTGGCAGAGCAGCTGTGCTTCTTGGAGACGGCACAGGAAGCTTTAACATCGCTCAGCGCTTGGCAGCCGGGCTCTATGAAGGGGATTCACCAGCGTGGATAGAGATCGCTGATATCAACAATGATACTTTCTTCGACTTGGTGACGGCCAACCCGGAGAGCGACCGGCTGTTGGTCTTTCCAGGAGATGGGAGGGGAAGGTTCGACGAGCCCCGGGTCTGGCCTACTCGCGGTCTTGACCCACGAGCTGTGATCGTTGCCGACTTCAATGGGGATGGCTGGAGCGATCTAGCAACCGCGAATTCATCAAGCAATCTCGTCAC
>JBEPZC010000113.1:0-4055 GCA_041641035.1 Candidatus Bipolaricaulota bacterium | reverse complement strand
TGAGCGTCACTACCCCTGCGGGCTGCTCACGGATGCGCCCGATGAGCGCCGCATCGCGCGAAAAATCTCTCAGAATCTCCAGAGCGCGCTCAGCATCATGAGGGGCAACGAACGCGACAAAACGCCCTTCGTTGGCAACATAGAGGGGATCAAGCCCCAAAATCTCGCACGCGCCCCGTACGTCTTCTCGCACAGGGACGGCACTCTCGTCTATAGAAATATTGATATGTGCGGCTTGGGCGATCTCGTTGAGGGCGCTGGCCAAGCCCCCGCGCGTCAGGTCTCTCAAACAGTGAAGCTCGATTCCCTCTGAGATCAATTGCAGCACAATCTGTGCCAAGGGGGCGCAGTCGCTCTCAATCTCGCTCTCGAACGAAAGCCCCTCGCGCACGGCCATAATGGCGATCCCATGCCGCCCCACATCCCCATTGAGCAAAACGCAATCGCCGGGTCGGACGCTTGTGGGAGAGATCTTCAGATCGTGCTCGATAATCCCGATCCCCGCAGTGTTGATAAAAACCCCATCGCCCTTGCCCTTGTCCACGACTTTGGTATCGCCGGTGACGATCTGCACCGCAGCTATCTGGGCGGCTTCTCGCATAGACTGGACGATCTTCCAGAGGGTCTCCATAGGCAGCCCTTCTTCTAGGATGAAGCCCGCGCTGAGATAGAGCGGACGAGCGCCGCACATAGCTAAGTCATTCACCGTGCCGTAGACGGCGAGCTTGCCAATATCTCCACCGGGGAAGAAAAGCGGGCGCACGACATAAGAATCAGTCGTGAACGCGAGCTTGGCCTCATTGAGGGTGAGGCGTGCCCCATCGTGGCGCTCATCGAGATAGCTATTGGCGAACGCTGCGCCAAAGATCTTCTCGATGAGCTGATGCATGAGCTTGCCCCCACCACCGTGCGCGAGCAAAATCTGGGGATACTCAGAGATGGGAATAGGGCAGCTCAGCGCGAAGTCGTCTTGCTTCACTTCTCCCTCCTTGGCACCTATGGGGCATCACCCATCTTCGTCTTTCGATAGCGATAATACGCCGCACACGCCCCTTCCGAAGAGACCATCGGCGCGCCCAGGGGGTGCTCTGGGGTGCAGCGCGTCCCAAACGCCGGACACTCATGGGGTTTTTTTACGCCCTGTAAGACCAGCCCCGCTATACACTCAGAAGGTTCTTCAACGGAGTGCTCGGCCAAGCCGAACTTGCGCTCAGCGTCAAACTCTTTATATTTTTCTGTCAAGCCCAGCCCGCTTTGAGGGATCTCCCCGATGCCACGCCACTTTCTGGGGACGACACGGAAAACTTCGCGAATCAGCTCTTGGGCTTTGGCGTTGCCCTCACGACGCACTGAGCGCGCGTATTGGTTCTCGACCTCATAGCGCCCTTCTTCTAACTGTGTGACGCACATGTAAACACCTTGCAGAATATCTAACGGCTCAAAGCCGGTGACGACGATCGGGACTTTATATTTCTTCGCGATGGGCTCATATTCGGTGTAGCCCATCACGGTGCAGACGTGTCCGGCGGCCAGAAAGCCCTGCACGCGGTTACTGGGGGAAGAGAGGATCGCTTCCATTGCGGGAGGGACTAAGACGTGCGAAACGAGCAGCGAAAAATTTTTCACTCCCTGCTGATAGGCTTGATAGACGGCCATAGCGTTTGCTGGGGCTGTGGTCTCGAAACCGACGGCGAAGAAGACGACTTCTTTGTTGGGATTTTCTTTGGCCAATTTCAGAGCGTCTAAGGGCGAGTAGACGATTCGGACGTCTCCTCCCTGGGCTTTGACCGAGAGCAAATCTTTTTCGCTGCCGGGGACGCGCAGCATATCGCCAAACGAGCAGAAGATCACAGTGGGGCGCGAAGCGATCTCGATGGCTTTATCTATCAGCTCCACGGGCGTGACGCAGACGGGACAACCCGGACCGTGGACGAGCGTGATCTCCTTGGGCAGAAGCTCATCTATGCCGAATTTGATAATAGCGTGCGTTTGGCCGCCGCAGACCTCCATGATCGTCCAGGGTCTTTTCACAACCTGGGCGATCAGGCGGGCGTAGTGCCGCGCGAGCTTGGCGTCACGGTATTCGTCAATGAATCTCATATCACAACAATTGTAAAGAGAGACTCTCACCCCGTCCAGTATCCCCTTGATAAAGCTCAGCCCTCACCGTGATAGCCATCATTGACCTTGCTTGTTCCAAAGCATATTATGCAATTAAGTGCATAAACGCAAGAAAGTTGGTGACGCCGATGCGCGACGCACGCTATAGAGCCGAAGCGGAGATCTTTCAAGCGCTGGCCCATCCTGTGCGGTTGCAACTCTTGGATTTTTTAGCTGATGGGCCGCGCTGTGCCTGCGAGATGGAGCCAGAATTTTCGCTTGATCAATCCACGATCTCGCGGCACCTGATCGTGCTGAGAAAGGCTGGGCTGGTGCAGGCCCGTCGCGAGGGCGTCCGCGTCAGTTACGAGCTGAGCGACCGTCGTATTAGGAGGATCCGTGAGTTGGTTCACAGTCTGATTGCTGATCGAGTGCACAAGCAAGCGGCGCTGCTGGCCTAAGGAGGCTGAGTTTTTTATGCTGTGGGAGCTCATTCGGGCGGGGCTGCTCGCCCTGCAAGAGTATATCGCTTTGCACGTCCTGACATGCTTGATCCCTGCTTTCTTATTGGCAGGCGCGATGGTCACGTTTGTCTCTCGGGAGACGATTATTTATTACTTAGGCGCGGCGGCGCAGAAGCTCAAAGCATTCGCCCTGGCCGCTGGAGGGAGCTTCTTTGTGGCGGCGTGCTCGTGCACGGTGATCCCCGTCTCCAGTGGGCTCTATTATGCGGGGGCAGCCATCGGCGCGGCTTTTATCGTCCTGTGGGTTGCCCCGGCAGCGAATATCTTAGCGTTGACCTACACCGGTGCGATCTTGGGCAGTGCTATGGTGCTCACGCGCATCGTCGCAGCGCTCGTGATGGCATTCGTTATCGGTTGGGTAATGACTGTAGTCTTTCGGCGTGAAGAGCAGACACGCGTGCAACCCTTCTCTGTGTCCAGCAATCCGGGGCACGCAACGGCACCAACACATCTGATGGGACGCTCTGATGTAGTTCTGTTGGTGTTGCTGGTGATCTCGCTTTTGGCGCCGAACTATCTCGTGCAGGGTGGCCCTTACTGGGCCAAAATTCTCGTTTGGGGTGTGGCGACGATTGTTGTCTTCAGCTATGCGTTCTGGGCCAAGCCCACAGAAGAGCTGAAGCGCTGGATGGGCGAGACGTGGTGGTTCGTTCGATTGATCTTTCCGTTGCTGTTGGCTGGGGTCTTCGTCGTCGGTGTGATCGGGAGGCTCTTGCCGGAGGAGTGGGTGCGGTCGGCGCTGGGCGGGTCGAGCTTAGGAGCGTCGTTCTTAGCGACGCTCATTGGGAGCGTCAGTTACTTTGCGACCATGACCGAGGCGCCGTTTGTGGACACGCTGATGAAGCTGGGCATGGGGCCAGGGCCGGCGCTCGCGCTTTTATTGACGGGGCCGGGATTGAGTCTGCCCAACTGGCTGGCGATCGCGCGGGTCTTTGGCGTCAAGAAAGCGATAGTCTATGTGGTGACGATCATTCTCTTGGGGACGTTGGTCGGTTGGTTTGCGGGGAATTTTATCTTCTAAGATAAAGAAAGAAGGGGGAACTCACTATGAAGATTCAGATATTCGGGACCGGTTGCCCTAAATGCTTTGAGACCGAGCGTCGGGTGCAGAAGGTGCTCTCGGAGCTCGGCATATCTGCGGAGATCGAACACGTACACGACCCCAAGGTCTTTGCACAATATCGGGTCATGTTCACTCCAGCAGTAGTCATTGATGGCGAAGTGAAGGTCAGTGGGCATGTGCCCTCCGAAGAAGAGATCAAAGGGTTTTTGAAGAAGTAGCTGGTGAGGAGCGATGCTGCTCACCCGCCGTGTCATCCTGGCGAGATCGAGACTGTGACCGCCGTCGCCGAACTCAGTGACGACATCAGCTTGGTCTTCCCCTATCTCAATGCGGTGCTCAAGGGCACGATCTACGACCAGACGCATCAG
>JBEPZC010000112.1:0-4076 GCA_041641035.1 Candidatus Bipolaricaulota bacterium | reverse complement strand
GATTACGAGGGCAATGACGCGGTGCCCGGCCCTTGCGGCCCGCTCATCGCCATTCCGACGACTGCAGGCACGGGCAGCGAAGTCACTTTCATTGCGATGGTCACCGTGCCGGAGCGCACGCAGAAGCTCCCCCTCGTGAGCCGTTACTTAGCTCCGACGTTGGCTATCGTTGACCCTGAACTGACGAAGACGCTGCCCCCAAGCGTCACAGCGCACACGGGACTGGACGCGCTCACGCACGCCATCGAAACGTTCGTATCGGTCTCGGCTCAACCGATCAGCGATCTTTTAGCGTTACAAGCGATCAAGCTCATTGTTGAGTATTTGCCCCGCGCGGTGAAAGACGGGTCAGACATGGAGGCGCGGGCGAGTCTCTCGTATGCAGCGTTGATCGCGGGTATAGCTTTTAATAACGGGTGGGTGGGGCTAGCGCACGCGATCGCGCATTCGTTGGGAGGGCTCTATGATCTCCCCCATGGGTTGTGCTGTGCGCTGGCGCTGCCCGTGACGATGGAGTTCAATCTTGACTCTCAACGAGCAAGATACGAGCAGATCGCTCAGGCGCTCGGAGTCATGGGAGCGGACGTGGCGCCCGATCGGGTGAGAAGGCTGATGAGCGAAGTGGGCGTTCCATGGCGCTTGCGGGACGTGGGCGTGAAAGAGGGCGATCTGGACAAGATCACTGAGCTTGCGCTTGCCGACGGTTCAGTGCTGTTTAACCCGCGCCAGCCCAGCGCGGAGGAGCTGCGCGCGCTGGTGCAGAAGATCTTTTGAAGGAGGTGTGTATGGGCTTTCCCTATCAAGATCCGCACCAAGCCAAAGAGTTCGTGATCGGATTCGCCAACAGTCTCAAAAACGTGAAGGAGATCTACGAGGGCTGGTCGGCTCTGAAGATGCTCATCGGGATTCACATCAAGCAGCCCGATATTGATTTCTGGGTAGATGCCCGCGGCGAAGAGATGCAAATCTGTGAGACTCACCCCGGCGGCGAGGAGGGCGCTTCTCTCACACTCACGGCGGATCTCTTCCACAAGCTCTACACCGGCCAAGAGAACGCCATGCTCGCGTTTACAAAGAGATTGATCCAGCCCAAGGGCAAAGTGAGCGGCATCATGCAGCTGACCCGCACCATGCCCCAAGCTGTCGAAGCGTATAAGAAATACCTAGCAGAGAAGGGGTTGCAGCCCTGATGCGCATCACCGGCGTCACGGTCAAGCTGTTAGAGTACCCTTTGGAAGAGCCCTTCTATCCCGCGTGGCTGCCAGGGTATCCCCAAGCGTTTCATCGGGTCAATCTCGTCATTCTTGAGACCGATGAGGGGATCACGGGCTATTCAGCAGGCTTTGCCTTCGGACAAGAGGGTGTCAAACTCGGTGAGCTGCTTGCGCCATTTCTGTTGGGGCGCGATCCCTTCAACGTCGAAGAGATTATAAGAATTTTGCGCTCGGCGACGTTTTTAGGGATGCGTTTATGGTACGTCGAGCCGGCGCTGTGGGATATTATCGGCAAAGCTTTGAACGTCCCAGTCTATAAGCTTCTGGGGGGCTACCAAGAGCGCATCAAAGCCTATGCGAGCACGGGGGAGCTCAAAGGCGTTGAAGAGCGTTTAGAGTACGTTGAGCAAGTTCAGAAGATGGGCTTTCGCGCAGTGAAGTTGAGATTTCACAGCTTAGACTGGCGCGACGATCTCAAAGTCGCACGCGCCGTGCGCGAGCGCTTCCCAAAGATAGACTTAATCGTAGACGCCAATATGGGCTGGCGCGTGGCGGGCTTGGGGGAAGCGCCGCATTGGGATTTGGCGACAGCCCAGCGCGTCGCCGAGGAGCTCAAGGAGCTGGGCGTGCTCTGGCTCGAAGAGCCCTTAGATAAGAATGATTATCACGGCTATCGGCTCTTGAGGGAGCGCGTCGGGATTGCCCTTGCCGGCGGGGAGATGAACTCAGATCTGCACGAGTTTCGCGAGCTGATTCTCAGTCAGTCTCTCGATATTTTGCAGCCGGACGCCACGCTCTCGGGGGGAATTCTCACAGCGAAGAAGATCGCTTCTATGGCTGAGGCATTCGGGCTGCGCATCGCCCCCCATACATGGACGAACGGGCTGGGATTAGCAGCGAACTTACACGTGATGGGCGCCTGCCCCAACTGCGAGTGGGCGGAGTTCCCCTATGAGCCCCCTGGGTGGACACCCCAAGCCCGGGATTTCTTCTTGAAGAAGCCGTTGATGGTTGACTCTGATGGATATATCGCAGTTCCGGCTGGGCCGGGACTTGGGATCGAACTGGATGAGGAGGCACTCGCGCGCTACGCCAAGGGCTGATTTGCACAGAAGGCGGTCGAGCAGCTAATATAAGCAAACAGAGTGCCGAAGGAGGACGAGCTATGAGCATGAATCGTCGTCTCTTTTTAAAGGCGCTCGGCGTTGGGGCAGGGGCACTGACGCTGAGTCATGTGTTGGGCTGGGGCCAACAGCCTCCAGTGAAGGTCGGGCTGATCGGACCTATTGATCTATTGGATGTGGGACGCGCTATGGTGCGCGGCGCTCAATTAGCTCTTGAGGAGATCAATAAGCTCGTAGATGACAAGAAGCTCCCACCGCCTAAGCTCACCATGGACGGGCTTATTCGGGACGACCAAGTCCTTCGCGGGGACGTGGCGCGCGCGGCCTATGAAGAGCTTGTGGAGAAGGGCGCGCAGATCATCGTCGGCGGCTTCCTCGACGAAGCCGTTATGGGGATCATGCCCTCCTTGGCACGGCTGAAGAGGCCCTTCTTAAACACGGGCACCAGCGGGAAGCAGTTCAGCGAGCTCGTCAAGAGCGACTATGAAAAATATAAATATTACTTTCGGCTGATGCTCAACAGCGAGGTGCTCGCTCAGGACGCCGTGGGCATGGTCAAGGGCCTGATGAAAGAGGAGCTTGGGGTTGAGAAAGTTGCGCTGGTCATGGAGGACAGCAACTTTGGACGAGATTTCCTCAAGCTCTTGCAAGAGCGTCTCCCCAGCCAAGCCGGGGTGCAGGTCGCCAAAGCGATCAACTTCCCCATTAATAACCCAGATTTCAACGCGATCCTCCAACAGATCGGGGATTCTGACGCCGACGCGATCATCCCAGGGTTCGCGTTCAATCCTGGGGTTCCCTTTGTGGGCCAGACATATGAGCTCAAAGTCGACGCGCCGGTCATTGGGATCATTACTGAAGGCCAAGCATTCGAGTATTGGAAGAGCACGGGCGGGCGCGTCATGGGACACGCTTACGCTGATGCGGCCACTGGCGAGACGCCGCTTACCCCAAAGACGCTCCCGTTCTTCCAAGCGTACATAGAGCGCTATAGCGAATCTCCACCCTCTCGCCCCCTGTATACAGCGTTCACTACATACGATGGGCTGTTCATCTTGAAAGAAGCGATAGATAGAGCTCGAGGCACCGATCCCGACAAACTTGTCGAAGAGCTCGAGAAGACAGACTACATCGGGACAGTAGGGCGGGTACAGTTCCGAGATAGGAACGACATCTATCCCCACGACCCAAAGTACGGCCCAGACTATGTTGTGGCCAAGTGGGTGCTGTGGACGACTTTAGCCAAGGATCCGTTGAAGGCCGATCCACGGAAGGACCCGCTGCGCGTCGTGATCTGGCCCAAGCAGTATCGTCTGCGTGCCGATGAAGAGGGCAATCCCATCAGCATTGACGCGTGCATCAGTCAAGCGACAGCGGCGTATCGCGCGGCGGTCGAGGAGTGGAAGAAGAAGGGCAAGCCCAAAGGCGGACGGTTCGACGCGTGGCAGACGTTTGCCCGCGCCGTAGCCAAGTGCTTCGCGGGTTAGAAATATTCACCCTCACCCCGCCTTCGGCACCCCTCTCCCCTCGGAGGGAGAGGGGGCCGGGGGGGAGGGGATGTTAAAATTATGGACCAAGTGTTTGTGATCGCTGAACGTATTATTATCTATTCGGTCTTGATTAGCGCGCTCTATGCTCTTGTAGCCCTCGGGTTCACCATGATCTTCGGGGTAGGGCGGGTCTTGAACTTGGCGCACGGGGCGTTCTTGATGGTCGGCGCGTACACGGCTTGGTATGC
>JBEPZC010000111.1:0-4164 GCA_041641035.1 Candidatus Bipolaricaulota bacterium | reverse complement strand
GCCCAGATCAACCCAATAAGAAAGAGTATGCCCAGCGTGTCTAAGATCAGTTCGTACCCCAAAAAGAATGAGCCGACCCAAAAACCATGCTCCCTGCCCAAGATCTTCTGAAAGAGATCGTACTCGATGGTCACGATCACTGTCCCGATAAAAAGCACGATGAAGCCCCACATGATGAGAAGGTGCATCATTCCTGCTGGGGCGTCATGGCGCACAATCGTCCTGTTCGCTGCGATGCTCGCTATGGCAGCGCTGAGCTTCTGCCACACTGGGCGCACGGTGAAAGAAACTCTCTTGCCTTGAAGGATTCTGCGCACATGGGTGAAGATGCCATAGGCGAAGATCGCAATAGCGATCAGAGCGAGCAGATAGAAGATGATCTCTCCCAGGAGCGAGATGTTCCAGAAGACTTCACGAGTAGCCACGATGTCACTCCCTCGCACTGTGTGTTCTTGAGCGAAAGTTTACCGTAGTCTTGTCGAGGGCGTCAAATAGTTTGGCGATGATCTTTTGGGTCGCTGATGGGAATGGGTATTTTCGTAAATCTTTGGGGCTGATCCACATCCAAGCAGTGCACCCTCGACAGCGCGGTTGCCCCCCCGCGTACAGCCCCTCAAAGACATGCAGTGTCACGCGAAAGTGCGAGTAGCTGTGCTGCACCGTCATGACGTGCTTGAGATCGCGCACGAGAACGTTGACCTCTTCGAAGATCTCACGGCGTGCGCACTCTTCTAGCGATTCATTGAGTTGGCGCTTGCCCCCGGGGAACTCCCACAGCCCGCCGAGTAACCCATCATTGGGCCTTTTTGTGATGAGAACCTTGTCGTCCTTCCAGATGATCCCTACGGCGACATCATAGTGAGGCTTGGCCCGAGCTTGCGAGCGCAGGGGAAGCTCATTCTGAATGCCGCGCTGGCGCGCGGTGCAGAGTTTCCCGAGGGGGCAGATGAGACACATCGGATCGCGGGAGACGCAGATCGTCGCGCCTAAGTCCATCAGGGCTTGATTGAAAAGCCCAGCTTGTCCAGGTGGCAAGAGCGTCCGTGCCAGCTCTTCGAGCTTCTTTGGAGTCCGCACGCGACGCAGTGCAAAGAGCCGAGATAAAACGCGGCGCACGTTGGCGTCAACGACGGGTTCGTCTTGTCCAAACGCGATGCTCAGTATCGCGCCGGCGGTATAGCGCCCGATGCCTGGAAGCTTCAACAGCGCTTCACGATCTTGGGGAATTTTTCCATCGTAGTCTTGTATGATGATCTGAGCTGCTCTGTGTAAATTGCGTGCGCGGGCGTAGTAGCCCAGCCCTTCCCAGGCTTTTAAGACGTCATCGAGCGGGGCCTGCGCGAGCTTCTGGAGCGTTGGAAATTCCTTGATAAATCTCTCGTAATACTGACGCACACGCTCGACCTGGGTCTGCTGGAGCATCACTTCGGAGACCAAGATATGATACGGGTCTTGCGTCCTGCGCCAGGGGAGATCACGGCGATGGCGGTTGTACCAATTCAGTAGGGCTTTTCTGATCTGGGCAAGCTCTTTAGACGGTGGGGGCATTGAGGATATCGCGTGCGGGCAGACCCTCTTCT
Organism: Candidatus Bipolaricaulota bacterium; assembly: GCA_041641035.1. Taxonomy (GTDB): domain Bacteria; phylum Bipolaricaulota; class Bipolaricaulia; order RBG-16-55-9; family DRXL01; genus JANXCC01. The sequence continues at coordinate 2,584 of JBEPZC010000111.1, read as the reverse complement.
TCTCGACGGAGCAGCTCCCAGAAGACTCTCATACGATGGCGTGGGGTCTCCTTGAGCATCGCTGCGATCCTCTTGCGCAGCTTCGTCGTCAGATAGTATACAGACTGCAGCGGGCTCGTGAGCGAGGGCCAGAGGAGATAGACGTACTCTCGGCGCATTAGGTCTTCGAGGCCCTCTAAGAGCTCAGCTGATGGGCGGCCCAAGCGCTGCTCGAGGCGCAAGACGCTGGCCGCGCCGTCGTACCAGAGCGAGTACAACAGCTCTGCCTCAAGCTGCAGCAGCTCCTCTTTGGGCAACCCTGTAATCGTCCCCATTTTCCGTTCACCTTGGAAGCTCAAAGCTTAGCTCATAGCACTATACCGTGAGCAGGAGGCGTTTGTCAAGAGGGGGAGGGGCGAAAACCGTTTGTGATGGGCTGGCGCCAGTCGCGCCCGAAGGCCCTCTTGGTGATCTTTGGCCCCACCGGGGCTTGACGGCGCTTATATTCGTTCTTGTGTATGCGTGCGATGATCTCGTGCACAAGGCTCTCAGGGAGCTGCAAGGCGTCTGCGATCTCGCGCGGGCTCTGGTTGCGCTCGGCATATGCTTCGATCACGCGATCCAAGATGTGATAGGGCGCGGGCAGATCAGCTTCGTCGGTTTGGTGTGGGCGCAGCTCTGCGGAGGGTGCCTTCTCAAAGATTCTCTGGGGAATGGCTTGAGACTGCGCATTGCGCCAGCGCGCCAATTGATAGACGCGGGTTTTTGTGACATCTTTGAGCACGGCAAACCCGCCGGCCATGTCGCCATACAGGGTAGCGTAGCCGACGGCGAGCTCGCTCTTGTTGCCCGCAGTTAAGACCAAAGCGCCGAATTTGTTGGAAAGCGCCATCCACAGAAGTGAGCGAATACGCGCTTGCAGATTCTCTTCGGTAGAGTCCGGCTTGGTTTGGGCCAACGCCGGAGCGAGCGCTCTCAGAGAGTCTTCATAGATCGAGTCTATATCAATCGTGATCAATGGGATCTTCAGGTTGCGAGTTAATGCCTCGACATCTTCGCGGCTCTCCTGCGAGGTGTACCGTGATGGGAGGAAGACGCCGGTCACGTTCTCCGAGCCGAGCGCATCGGTAGCAATGCACGCAACAAGCGCAGAGTCTACCCCTCCGGACAGCCCAATGATAACCCTTTCAAAGCCGTTTTTGCGCACGTAGTCTCTTGTGGCGAGCACGAGAGCGCGATAGATCTCTTCAGCTTCCGGGAGCGCTGGCTCAACGCGCGGTGTCACCCTCTGCACGGGGTAGCTGCCAACAGGCCGGGGCAATGTGATGAGAGGGCCTTGATGCGAAGCTGGAATAGATTTCGGCAGGCTGAGATCAGCTACTAGAAGATCTTGTTCAAACGCCTTGGCCCGCGCAAGCATCGTGCCGTTTTTGTCGTAGATCAAGCTTTGGCCATCGAAGATCAATTCGTCTTGCCCTCCCACGAGATTGCAAAGCGCCAAGGCAACGTTCTCTTGGGTGGCGCGTGCGACGAGTAGGGCTTCACGGTGATAGCCTTTGCCGATTTCATAGGGGGAAGCTGAAATATTAATAATGAGCTGGGCGCCAGCACGCGCTTGTGCTGTGATAGGGCCGTTGGCGCACCAGAGGTCTTCACAGATGGTGACTCCAAACGAGAGCTGTCCATCGGTGAAGATGGGAAAGCTCTCCCCCGCTTGGAAGTAGCGCCGTTCATCGAAGACCCCGTAGTTGGGCAGACAGTGTTTACGATAGACCCCGATGAGTTGGCCGTCGCAGATGACGGCTGCGGAATTGTATCTCCGATCTGAGCTCTCTTCGATAAACCCGACGATAGCGACTATGTCGCGCACACGAGGGACGGCTCTCTCCAAAGCCGAGCGCGTCGCTTGGAGAAAATCCCTTCTGAAGATCAAATCTTCCGGGGGGTAGCCGGTCAGTGTCAGCTCCGGAAAGGCGATGATGTCAACGCCCTCAGCGCGAGCCCGCTCAAGATATTCTAAGACTTTTTTGTAATTCCCCTCCAGGTCACCGACGGTCGTGTTGATCTGAGCGAGGCCAATGCGCACGTTCATAGAGCTATCTTAATGAGCTTCTCTGTGTTCGGCAAACTTATATCCGTACGGTGTTGGACGTATATTATGATAGACGGTGTATCCCATCTGGGTCAGCTGGTGAGCGCATCTATCTATGAGCGTTGAGGGAGAGCGCCAGCCCGCGTAATACGTTGGCCCGCTGCCGCTCATCCCGAGCAAATCAGGCTGAAACTGGAGGAGCGTGTGGCGGAGCTTGCGCAGGTCAGGGCAGAGCCGCATAGCTGCCTCTTCAAGATCGTTGGTGCAGTCAATGGTATCGTAAACGTGAGCCGCTGGTCGCTCATGCGCTTGCAGCGCGTCGTATTCGCGATAGACTGCTTCAGTTGACAGCGAGCAGTTGGGGAGGGTCAGCAGAAAACTATAGCTGTCAAGCTGTGCAGGAAGTCTTTCCAGAACCTCTCCTCGGCCCTGTCCGCGACAGAGCCCACCGACCAAGAAGTACGGCACATCGCTACCGAGCTCGAGAGCGATCTGATGGAGCTCAGCGTCACT
>JBEPZC010000110.1:0-4166 GCA_041641035.1 Candidatus Bipolaricaulota bacterium | reverse complement strand
GTCGTGCCCGACCCGTATAACGAGGAGCTAAGCCGCCTGCTCAAAGTCCCCCTCGATGCTTATGGGTTCTTTGTAGAAGCGCACATCAAGCTGCGCCCGGTGGACTTTGCGTCCCATGGGATCTTTCTCTGTGGCGGCTCGCATGCGCCAGGGACGATCCCCGAACTGATCGCAAAGGCCCAGGCGGCCGCAGGCCGGGCCGCGATTATACTCTCACAAGGGCAGCTGGAAGCCGGCGGGATTGTCGCGTCGGTAGATCAGGAGAAGTGCACGGCGTGCCTGACATGCCTGCGCGAATGCCCCTTCGGCGCGGTCTTCATCAACGCTGCTGGGCTGGCAGAGATAGAAGCTGTGAAGTGCCAAGGGTGCGGGATCTGCGCCGCCGATTGCCCGGCCAAAGCTATTCAGCTTGGGCAGTTTGAAGACGTGCAAGAACTGGCAATGGTGGAAGAGCTGCTTCGCCCACAGAGGGTGAGCGTCTCATGAAGAGCGATGAGCCGAAGATCGTGGCGTTTTGCTGCCACTACTGCGCCTTCGCTGCCGCAGATTTGGCCGGGGTTTTACGCTTAAAATATCCCCCGAATGTGCATATTATTCGGTTGCCCTGCACGGGGAAGCTCGATGCCCTCTACGTGTTGAAAGCGTTTGAGGCCGGAGCCGATGGCGTGATGGTCGCGGGATGTCTTGAGGGGAGCTGTCACTTCCTCTCCGGGAATGTGCGGGCGAAAAAGCGCGTCCTGGCTCTCAAGGGCTTGCTGCCCAAGCTGGGCATCGCGCCAGAGCGCCTCGAGTTTTTCCATCTCAGTTCGGCTCAGGGGGATCGCTTTGCCCAGATCGCGCGCGAGATGACCGAACGGATTCACAACCTCAAGGAGTCGCTATGATCGTCGCCGACCAAAAACCCATAGAAGAGATCTTGCAGATGGTGGAGCCCTATAGAAAAGTGCTCTTTTTGGGGTGTCAGTCCTGTGTGGCAGTCTGCATGGCTGGGGGGGAGAAGGAGGTGGGGCTGCTCGCTGCGGCGGTGCGCCTGGCGCGCACGCAGCAGGGCCGCCCTATTGAGATCACCGAGGGCGCGGTGAAACGCCAGTGCGATGATGAGTTCAATGAGCCTTGGAGGAAGATTATCGAGCAGCAGGAAGCGGTGCTCTCCCTGGCGTGCGGGGTCGGGGTCAATAAGCTCTCCGAGAGATTTGACGTCCCGATCTTACCGGCATTGAACACGAAGTTCTTCGGCGAGGTCGAGCGCCAAGGGGTCTGGGCTGAGGTCTGCGCCGGCTGCGGAAACTGTATCCTACACTTGACCGGGGGGATCTGCCCCATCGCCCGCTGCGCGAAAAATTTGCTAAACGGCCCATGCGGGGGCGTACGCGCCGACGGCACGTGCGAAGTCTCGCACGACGGCCCGCGCCCCTGCGCTTGGGTGATGATCTATGAGCGCTTAGGAAAGCTCAACCAACGCAAGAACTTGGAGAAGATCTTCGCGGCGAAGGACTGGTCTTCAGACCGTCACGGAGGCCCACGGCGCCGCATCCGTGAAGATATGCTCCTGGAGGGATGAGCGATGGAGAGCGATCTCCAGCGGGCGCTCGCATCGAAGAAGTTTGTCGTGACCGCTGAGTGCGGCCCCCCCAAAAGCGCCGACAGAAGGGTCATCGAAGAGAAAGCGAAGCTCTTAAAAGACTGGGTGGACGCGGTCAACGTCACAGACAATCAGACGGCCGTGACGCGCATGAGCAGTCTGGCTGCGTGCGCCATCTTGAAGTCGTGCGGGCTAGACCCGGTCTTTCAGATCACTTGTCGGGATCGCAACAGGATCGCCCTCCAGAGCGATATTCTAGGCGCCTATGCCCTGGGCATTCGCAATGTGCTCTGCCTCACAGGAGACCATCAGTCGTTCGGGAATCACCCACAAGCCAAGGGCGTCTTCGATCTGGATTCAGTCCACTTGATCGAAGCGGTGAAGACGATGCGCGATGAGGGACGCTTCTTATCCGGCGATGAGCTGGTTGGCGAGCGCCCGACTATGTTTATTGGCGCGGTGGAAAATCCCTTTGCACCGCCCTATGAGTTTCGCGCGCTGCGCTTGAAGAAGAAAGTCGAAGCGGGGGCGCAGTTCATCCAGACCCAGATCGTTTATAATATCCAAAGATTTCGGGAGTTCATCGCGCGAGCTGGTGATCTGGGGCTTCTCGATCGGGTCTTTATCTTAGCAGGAGTCAGCCCGATCAAGACGCCCGGTGCGGCCAAGTATATGCGGGACAACGTTCCGGGGTTAGATGTCCCCACGGAGATCGTCGCTCGCATGGAGGCTGCAGGCAAAGGGATCGAAGACAAGAGAGCCCGAGCCGAGGCGTGGCGCCGTGAAGGGATCACGATCTGCGTCGAGATCATTCAGCAGATTCGAGAGATCCCAGGGGTTGCGGGCGTGCACATTATGGCGATCGAGTGGGAGGAGGCCGTGCCGGAGATCGTACACAGAGCGGGATTGAGAAGATAGAGGAGGCGATGCCTATGGCATACGATGCGACCAAGCTCAAGGACTGGCAGATCGCAGAATTGGCGGAGGAGAAGATGCCCACTCCCGATGAGTGGCGTGAGAGACTAGGCTTGCGTAAAGACGAGGTGCTGCCCTACGGGCGGGTCTGCAAGCTCGATTTCGCCAAGATCATGCAGAGACTCAAGGACAAGCGCGACGGCAAATACATCGAAGTCACGGCGATCACTCCAACCCCTCTTGGTGAGGGCAAGACCACGACGACGCTGGGGATTATCGAGGGGCTAGGCAAACGCGGTGTCAACGTGGGCGGCTGCATCCGGCAGCCCTCCGGTGGCCCCTCTATGAACATCAAAGGGACTGCTGCCGGCGGTGGCAACGCCCTGTTGATCCCCATGACCGAGTTCTCCCTCGGCCTGACCGGCGACATCAATGACATCGCGAACGCTCATAATCTCGCGATGGTCGCCCTCACGGCGCGCTTGCAGCATGAACGCAATTATGACGACGCCCAGCTCAACAAGATCGGGCTTCGCCGGTTAGATATCGACCCCACCAACGTCCAGATGGGCTGGGTGATAGACTTCTGCGCCCAAGCCCTCAGACATATTGTGATCGGGCTGGGCGGTCGCATGGACGGCTATATGATGGAGTCGCGCTTCGATATCGCCGTCAGCTCCGAGCTGATGGCGATCTTAGCGATCGTCCGGGATTTAGCTGATCTTCGGGAGCGCCTGGGGCAGATCACTGTTGCCTTCGATAAGAAGGGCAACCCCATAACAACAAAAGATTTAGAAGTCGATGGCGCCATGGCCGCCTGGATGCGCAATACCATCAACCCCACGCTCTGCTGCACCATAGAGTATCAGCCCGTTCTCGTGCACGCTGGCCCGTTTGCCAATATCGCCGTGGGGCAGTCCTCGATCATCGGGGATCGTCTTGGGCTGAAGCTCTTCGATTATCACGTGACGGAGTCGGGCTTTGGTGCTGATATCGGCTTTGAAAAGTTCTGGAACGTCAAGTGTCGGCTGAGCGGGCTGAAGCCCCACGTTTCGGTCTTAGTGGCGACTATCCGGGCGCTGAAGATGCACGGAGGCGGGCCAAAGGTCGTGCCCGGTCGGCCCATCCCCACCGAGTACACCAAAGAGAACGTCAAGCTTGTTGAGCAGGGCCTGCCCAACTTGCTGCACCATCTCAAGATCATTCAGATGTCGGGGATTGTGCCTGTCGTCTGTATCAACGTCTTTCCCACGGATACCGAAGCAGAGATCGCAGTTGTGAAGAAAGCCGTCGAAGCGGCTGGGGCGCGGTGTGCGGTGTCGGAGCACTGGCTCAAAGGTGGCGAGGGCGCATTAGAATTAGTAGACGCGATCACCGATGCTGCCCAAGAGAGTTCTCGGTTTGAGTTCCTCTATCCGTTGGAGATGAAGCTGCGCGAGCGCGTGGAGAAGATCGCCAAGGCTGTCTACGGGGCTGATGGGGTGAGCTGGACTCCTGAAGCCGAGGCCAAAGCCAAGAAGATCGAGTCCGACCCCAAGTACAATGACTATCAGACGATGATGGTCAAGACGCACCTGTCGCTCAGTCATAATCCCGATTTGAAGGGAGTGCCCAAGGGGTGGGTGCTGCCTGTTCGTGACATTTTGATCTATTCTGGGGCGAAGTTCTT
>JBEPZC010000109.1:0-4167 GCA_041641035.1 Candidatus Bipolaricaulota bacterium | reverse complement strand
AAGACCCACTCAGCTTGATCGCTCAGGGCTATTAATTTGTCTTTGAGCAGGTCGTAGACATTTCCTGCGATCATCGTGTTTTTGACGCGCCCGACGATCTCTCCTCGGCGCACCAGAAAGCCCAGCGAGATGGGATTGGAGAACTCCCCTGCTAAGGGATTCCCTCCTCCAAGCCGCATCACACTCTCCACTAAGAGGGCTTCGTCTAGGTCTTTGAGGATCTGGTCGAGAGATTTTTCGCCAGCAGGGATGATGCTGCTAGTGGGGGCGATCCCAGGGGGACGGCGGAATCCTCCACCCATGAAACCCGACTTGAAGCCGTTTCCAGTGGGCTGGGCCTTCGCCAGCGCGGCCGCCTTCAGATCATAGAGAAATTGTTTGACGACGCCGTGCTCGATTAAGAACTTCTTTGTCGTAGGCACGCCTTCGTCATCATAGGGCGCAGAGAGCGGGGCAAAGTCGAGCGTCCCGTCGTCCACAAGAGAGAAGCGCTCATCGAAAATCTTTTGATTGAGCTTCTCTCGCAGCGGCGAGATGCCTAGAAAGACATTCCGCCCATCTAACCCAGTTATGAACGGCACCAACAGCACAAGGACTCCCTCACGACGGAAGACTACTGGCATCGCCTTGGCTTCCACAGGGACGACATTCTCAGCGAGACGGAGCCTCTCAATGATGCGCTGGGCTACTGCTGCGCCGTCTATCTTGCCGGCGCACCGTGAGGAGTCTTGGTCAGAGATAATAAGAATATCGCCCTCGTGTGCCCGCGTGACCAACGCGCCCACGTCGACGACGGTGCGCCGGCTTATAAGCTCTAAGCCGCTGGTGTTACACAGCGTGACCTCTTCGAGTTCTTTGACGGCCCACGCGTCGATCTGCAATGTCGCATCGAATGCTTTGATCTTCTCAACGATCTCCTCGCCCAACGCGATCAGCTTCTGTTCGTCGAGCTGCTCGACCTGGGGGTCGAAGCACTGCACAGATGGAGCAGGCTGCTTCGCCGGAAACTGAAATGGTGCGGGGTCGCCGTAGCGCGCAGATTCGAGCGCGTTTTGTAAGAGATTTTTCTCGTCATTAAGATCGGTCGTGGTCGAGAAACCCAAACGCCCCTCCTTGATGATGCGCAGCGCTCGTCCGGCTGTCTCCACGAGCTTGACAGACTCTAAAGACCCCGCGTGAAATCTCACGGGAAGCTCGACGCTATGCAACTCGTAGATCTCCGCCCCGTCTGTCTGCTTGGCGACTCTCTCCAACAGATCTAGTGCACGCAGTTGGGTCTTCATGCTGCCTTCCCTCCTATGGTGACGTTGCGCACGCGGATGTGCGGGCCGCCGGTCGTGACCGGTAGTGGGAACTGCCCTTCCTTGCCGCAGCCCCCTGAACTGCCCTTGATGACGAGATCGTTCCCGATCATCTCTATATTTTTGAGCGTCTCGAAGACGTTCCCTGTCAGCACGACGTCGCGCAGGAGTTCCCCTACCTGCCCACGCACGATCTCGTACGCGTACATCGCTTCAAACGTAAACTGCTCGATCATCGTCTGGCCGCCAAAAGACCCGCACGCATAGATCCCGTACTCTATATCTTTGAGCATCTGCTCGAACGAAGACGAGCCCGCTTCGATGTAGGTGTTGCGCATCCGCACGATAGGCTCAAACTGATAGTTCACAGCGCGCGCGTTGCCTGTGGGCTGAGCGCTCATCTTGGCTGCCGTCTCGCGACTGTGCAAAAAGCTGTTTAGAACCCCGTTTTTGATGAGATAGACTTTTTGTCTGGGGGTGCCTTCGTCGTCGTACTTGAAGTTGCCGCGTAACCCCTCCAGATAGCCATCATCGACGACGTTGAGCTCGCTGACCCCAAATTGTCGCCCTATCTTGAGGACCTGTTGAAGCCGCGGGTTCTTGAAGAGGAAGTCGGCCTCACACAGATGCCCGAACGCTTCGTGAATGAAGACCCCAGCAAGATCCGGATCTAAGATGACTGTGTAGACGCCCGCGGTGACGGGCTTGGCTTTGAGCAGATCTAAGGCACGCTGCGCCGCCTTGAGCGCCTTCTCTTCTTGATGCTCGACAGCTTCAAAGCCTGCCAACCAGCCGAGCGATTCTGCGCCCCTTTGGATATTCTTCTCCCCATCGCGCGCTGTCGCCGAAAGCAAGAGCGTCACGTCTGGACGCTCTTCAACGATAAAAGTCCCTTCAGAGTTCGCATACGTGACTTCTTTGAACGAGTCGGTATAGCGCGCATTGGTGGAGACGATCTTGTCGCTCTGCTGGAGCATGAGCTCATTGTATTTGCTCAGCAGCTCTTGCTTATGACGGAGCGAGACCGAGCGTGGGTCTTTCTTGAGGGCAACTCGCACCTCATCTTGGATGGGCTGAGCGGGCGCAAGCGCTGCTCTCTCTGGGACTTTTGCGCTCACGGCCTTGGCAATGCGATAGGCGTCTTCAACTCTTCTCTCTAGATTGTCGAGCGAGTTGAAGACAGCGATCCCCCACCCGCCTCCCACTAAACAGCGCACGATCCCGCCCAGTTCCGATGACGACTCGAGATTTTCTAAATCCTTCTTGCGGTAGAAGACCTCCGTGCGCCACTCGCGCTCCACTCGAATCTCAGTGTAGTCGGCACGACTGCGCTCCAACGCGTGCATGATCTGATCCCGCACAGCGCTCAGCCTCCTTTCTTCATCTGTGAGCTAATAGTGCCCCAGCAGTCCACGGTCGCGCGCCACGCCCTCCAGTCGTTTAAAGAGCGCATACCCGATCAGAAAATACGTCGCTGAGATCGCCGCCAAAAACGCTATATCTGTGAAGGGCATCGCAGCGAGCGACTGCCCGCCGATGAGAACACGACCGATCAGATGCACCCCCCACGTCACGGGGAGGAACTTCGCCCACGGAAACGTCTCCAAGGCGCTAGCCGCGATGACCAGCGCTAACCACACTAACTGAAAGATCTGAAAAACTGCCTGCACTTGCTTGAAGATCAGCGCCAAGCCCCCCATGGCAAACCCAAAGCCATAGACGCCCCACACCGTCAGAAGCATTAACGCGATCAGACTCAAAAAGTCCAGATGGAGCCACTTACCCGTCACGGCCATCATGAGCACAAAGAGCCCTAACGTGAGGGTCAAATTAATAACTAAGAACGACACAATATAGCTCAAGCTCACCCAGCCAAACCCTAAGGGAGACATATAGAGCTGCTCAAGCGTGCCCTGCTGGGCTTCGTTAATAAAATCCCATGTCAAGTCGGAGAACGCAAAAATAATAAACGTCCAGAGCATAAATCCCATGACGATGCCCTCTAACGTATTGCCGAAGCTGGGATTGCTCCCCCCGATGAACTTGGCCCCATAGAAGATCACAAGAAAGATCAGCATGATGCTGATGATCCCCGCGGTGAGATTGAACGGATAGCGCCAGATGATGAGGAAGTTCTTCTTCATCATCGCCTTGAGCAGATAGAGATGTCTCATTGCTTCTCCCCCTTCACGATGCGGAGAAAGATCTCTTCTAAGTTAGGATATAGCTTGCCCACCGACTCCAGCCGACAGCCGTTCGTCCTCAAAACGTCAATGATCTCATAGACTTTCTGGCTGTCGAGCAGCTCGGCCTCGATCACGGTACGGCCCACATTGCTCGATATTGTGAGCAAGTTGAATCGCTCTGTCAACTGCTGCTCTTGCTGAGGGCTGAGATGCCCCTCGATCTCGAAGCGATAGGCGCTGGCCGCAAAGAGCCGTCGCAGATTCTCTACTCGGTCGTCTACCACAATGCGACCGTGATTGATGATAATCACTCTTTCACAGATGTCTTGGACGACGTTCATATCGTGACTAGAGAGGAGAATCGTGCGCTGGCCCTGCTCGGCCATGCGTTTTAAGATCCAACGCAGCTCATAGCTCGTCTCGACGTCGAGCCCCAAGGTCGGCTCATCTAAGAGCAATATTGGGGTGCGCTTGACGAGCGCACAGGCGACGGCCAATTTCTGCTGCATGCCGCGCGACAGCGCCCGCGCTTGCTCATGAACTTTCTCTGTGAGATGGAACATCTCGATCAGCTCATCAATATAGCTTCTGACCGAACGCAGCGACTGGCCCTGTAAGCCAGCAAAGAACTCTAAGTTGTCCTTGACGGTGAGGCGCCAGTAGACGTTGCGATTGCCCTC
>JBEPZC010000108.1:0-4228 GCA_041641035.1 Candidatus Bipolaricaulota bacterium | reverse complement strand
TAGGGCAGCACCTTATGCCCTTTATAGAGCAGTCCCTTCTCCCAGATCCTCTTCAGCGCCCACCAGACGCTCTCAATGTACTCGTCCGTATAAGTGATATAAGCGTTTTCAAGATCGATCCAAAACCCCATGCGTTTGATAAATCTTTCCCACTCGCTTTTATACATCCAGACGCTCTCGCGACACTTCTGGGCAAATTTATCGAGCCCAAACTTCTCGATCTCAGCTTTGCTCTGCAACCCCAGGCTCCTTTCGACCTCGAGCTCGACGGGCAGCCCGTGGGTGTCCCAGCCACCCTTGCGCAGGACGTAAAAGCCCTTCATCGTCCAGTAGCGGGGGAAAAGATCTTTGTTGACGCGGGCCATCAAGTGCCCCACGTGGGGTTTCCCATTGGCTGTAGGCGGCCCCTCATAGAAGACGTAGGGCTTGCAGTCTTTTGTCTGTTGCAGGCTCTTGTGAAAAATGGCGGCCTGCTCCCAGAACTGAAGCACAGACTCTTCGAGCGCCAACGGGTCTTTAAGCTTCTCGTACTTCGGCATATTGCAGGCCACCTCCATGAAGTTCTGAGTTTAACACGGCGATTTCCGTCGCTGGCACTACCGGGGGGAATGATACTGCACCCTGTACAAGACTTCAAGCACAGTACTTCCAAGAGCTTGGGCCGTCGGCACTAAGATGTTGCCCAGTGCCATACAACGGCCAAGAGCCCCAGAGCAAGACAGTACGCAGCAAACGGCGTTAAACTCCGCTCGCGCAAGAATTTCATAAAGAAGCGAATTGCCACAATCCCCGCAAGAAACGCGACTGCCGTCCCAGCGAGATAATTCCCCCAGAGCGCGCTGTGCGCTCCAGGATCGGAGAGCGCTTCCCCGAATTTGAGGGCCGTTGCCCCTCCAATCGCGGGGATGAAGAGCAAGAATGAGAACTCCGCAGCGTCCTGACGACGTAGCCCCACAAGAAGCCCCACCGCGATGGTGCTCCCACTCCGAGATATGCCCGGCAACACAGCGATCCCCTGCGCCAGCCCTACCACCAGCGCGTCATGCCACCGGATCTGCTCTAACGCTTTAGCACTGAAAGCCCTCCCCCGCCGCTCGGCAAAAGTCAGCGCAGCAGCCGTGATGAGCAACCCCACCCCCACCGCCCAGCTCCGCACAAACGCTGCCTCAGCAACAGGATCGAGAACTAATCCCAATATCCCCGTCGGTATAGATCCAATGATAAGCAACCCCAATAAGCGCAGGTCCTCTCCCCCGCGAACGGGCGCGAGCACCAGTCGCTTCATTCTCTGACGGAAGACCCACACCACCGAGAGCAATGTGCCAAAGTGCACAAAGATATCGAAGACGATCCCCGGCTTCTGGACGTGAAAGAGCTGCTCAGCCAACGCCAAGTGCCCCGAACTGCTGATGGGCAGAAACTCCGTCAGCCCCTGCAAAAGCCCCAAAAGCACAAACGACAGCATCGCTTATCTTACTGAGAGACTAGCTTGCCCTCAAGGGACGTGCTATAATGCAGACAAGAACGCTCCGGCTTTGTGCCCGAAAGAAAGAAGGAGTCCCATGAGCAGTTATCTGTTCACATCGGAATCTGTGGCTGAAGGCCACCCTGATAAAATGTGCGACCAGATCTCGGATGCCATCTTGGATGCCGTTCTCGCCCAAGATCCCTACGCCCGTGTCGCCTGCGAGACGTTTGCGACCAATGGGCTGGTCTTGGTCGCCGGCGAGATCACCACGACGGCGCGCGTGGACTACGCCAAGATCGTCCGCGACACCATCAGACGGATCGGCTACGACAAGCCCGAATACGGCTTTGACGCCGCAAGCTGCGGGGTGCTCGTCTCCATCCATGAGCAGTCGCCCGATATCGCCCAAGCTGTCATCAAGACATCTGCAGAAGACCCCTATGACGCCATCGGCGCGGGCGACCAAGGGATCATGTACGGCTATGCTTGTAAAGAGACCCCGGAACTGATGCCACTGCCCATTATGCTCGCGCACGCGTTGGTGCGCCAGCTCGCTGAGCTGCGCCGCAGCAAGAAGCTCCCCTACCTGCGCCCCGATGGCAAATCTCAAGTCACCATCGAGTACGACGAGAAGGGCCATCCCGTGCGTGCACACACGGTCGTCCTCTCCGCCCAGCATGCCCCAGATGTCTCGCAAGAGCAGATCCGACGCGACTTGACAGACTATATTATTCGCCCCGTCTTGGGGAAGTGGCTCGACGCGAAGACCGTTATTTTCGTGAACCCGTCGGGACGGTTTGAAGTGGGAGGCCCTTGCGGCGACACGGGGATGACTGGGCGCAAGATCGAAGTCGACACCTATGGGGGCTACGGCAGCCACGGCGGCGGAGCGTTCTCCGGCAAAGACCCCACAAAAGTCGATCGCTCGGCAAGCTATTATGCGCGCTACGTCGCCAAGAATATCGTCGCTGCGGGATTGGCCACCGAGTGCGAAGTCCAAGTCGCCTATGCTATTGGGCAGGCTCGCCCCCTAGCTGTCACAATTGACACGTTCGGGAGCGGAAAGCTCTCCAACGGCGAGCTTGCCAAACTCGTTCAAGAGCATTTTGACTTCCGTCCCGCCGCAATCATCGAGAAATTGAATCTGCGCCGGCCCATCTACACACCGTTGGCAGTCTACGGGCATGTTGGCCGCAGTGACCTCGATCTGCCTTGGGAGCGCACCGACAAGGCCGAATTATTAAGAAAATCTGCAGGCTGCTGAAGCCAGCGTGATACCAGTTACATTGTCACCCCAGGGTGATGTGCTATAATGCTCTCAGAGCGCGATCAGTGTAAGGAGGCTTTCTCTATGGGTCGCATGAGTGTCAAGATTCTCTTCTTGAGCTTGGGATTACTCTGTTTGTTTGTTGCTGCGCCGAACGCACAGACAAGCAATAATGTCACAGTGCAGCTTGTGATCATCATGGATGGTTCGGGCAGCATTGCCAACGCGGACTTTCTCACCATGATCAACGGGATTGCCAACGCCATCTCTGATCCCGCTGTCGTGCCCCAGAACGGCACAGTGGAGTTTGGCCTGGTGCAGTTTGGCGGCAATCTGACAGACCCAACGACGAGGATACCCGGTGCGCGTGTCGAAGTCCCCATGACTATTATCACGCCGCAAACCGTCGGTTCTGTCACAGAAACGATCAGGTCGATCATCAAGGGAGGCGGCTTTACGCCGATGGTCTCTGGGATTCGTCTTGCAGCTACGCTTATTACGGGGAACAAAGCCCGTCCCGGCGCTCGTCAGGTCTTCAACGTCGTCTCCGACGGCCAGCCCAATCTCCCATCTCCCCCATCAGAAGCAAAAAAGCAAACACTCGAAGCCCGGGATGAAGCCGTGAAAGCAGGGCTCGATCAGCTCGATGCCGAGGGCATCGGTAGTGTGGAGCAAGAACCAGAATTTAAAGAGTTTCTGCTGCAACTTGTCTGGCCGCAGCCGGGTAAGATCGCACCGCCTTTCCCACCAGGGCATCAGAACGGCTTCGTGATCATCGTCAAGACTTTCGCAGACTTGGAGAACGCACTCAAACAGAAACTCGTCGCCACCCTCAATGAACCCCCAGTCGCAGATCCCGGCCCGATCCCCGACGGCAAGCCCGATACCGAACCGTACACGTGCAACACCGGACAGACGATCACGTTGGATGGCTCCGGATCGTTTGACCCCAACGGGAAGATCGCAAAATATGAGTGGGACTTCAATAACGACGGCAAACCCGATGCCACAGGACCAAAAGTCAGTTTCACCTGCCCCACTACCCCAGGAAGTGTCACCATCACGCTGACCGTCACTGACGACGCCGGAACCACAAGCACAGCTCAGCAGACTATCACCGTCAGCCAACCCCCACCGCCCAATCAGCCGCCCACAGCTCGTTGTGGGACTGTCCCAGCAGAGGTGCTCGTCGGTCAGACAGTTGCTCTTGATGGCTCTGGCTCCTCTGACCCTGAAGGGAAAGCTTTGACATATCAGTGGGCATTCGTGAGTAAACCCACTGACAGCCAATCCGTGATCGCCGATCCCACGGCTGCCGTCACATCGTTCAAGGCCGATAAAGAAGGCTCGTACTCTGTCAGACTGACCGTCAAAGACCCTGAGGGCGCAAGTGCCTCGTGCACTGTCTCTGTCCAAGCCAAGAAGATCACCCCTGGAGGCCGCGACGAGCTCGGCGCAATGAAGCGCGACATCATCCAGCATGGGCGCACCTT
>JBEPZC010000107.1:0-4248 GCA_041641035.1 Candidatus Bipolaricaulota bacterium | reverse complement strand
GCGCATCCATCTGATAGCCCACACCGAGCGTCTCATACCAGCCCAGATACCAAGCACGGCGCTCCGTCGTCTCATGGTCTATTCTGTAATTTCCAATAACGTAGCTCTTCGCCCGATCCAGCTCGTCTTGAGGCACGCCGCGCTCTTGGATCTCTTTTATTATATCTATGATCCCTTGACGAGCAGCTTCGGCATTTTCAGGGAGCGTGATGATATACGTGACCAGGTGGCTGTCTTCGGCGCGTGACGGATAGAACGAGCCGGTGGAGTACGCCAGGCCGCGCTTGTCGCGCAGCTCGCTGAAGAGCCGCGAACTCATGCCGCCCCCCACGATCGCGTTGAGCAATTTCATGGCTGGGTAGTCTGGGCTTGCTACCGGGGGAGCCGGATAGCCCAGAATAAGCCAAGTGAGATTGGAGCGCTTGGTCGCTTCGACGCGCTTATTCTCTGTGAGCGTCAGTGAGATTGGATGCGGCTTGAGGGGCAGCTCCTCGGCGCCCTTGGGAAGATCTTGGAGCTTGGCGCGTAGGAGCGCTTCGAGCACCGCACGATCAAACGCCCCCACGGCGACTAGGGTCATGTTGTTGGGCACGTAGTATTTCTTGTAGAACTGCACGATCTCATCACGCGTGATGCGGGAGATGCTTTCCGGAGTTGGGATGCGCCCGTAGGGATGGGCACCATACAGGGTGCTTTGGAAGTTATTATAGATGACGGAGAAGTTCTCGTCGGCTTGAGCGCGAATCTCGCGGATAAATTCGGCCTTGGCGCGCTCGACTTCGGCTGGGGCAAACGCCGGATTGAGCAGTACGTCGAGATAGATGGGCAGAGCGCGCTCCAGCGTCTCCTTGGGGGCGACCAGCGTCACGTAAGCCATGTCGGCCAAGATATCTTGGCTGAGCCGGGCTCCCAAATTTTCGATCTCTGTGAAGATCTCCTCTTCGGAGCGCGAGGTCGTGCCGCGCAAGAGCAATCGAGACGTCAGCTCCGCGATCCCCACTAGCTCCGGCGGCTCTGCGCGCGCGCCTGTGCCGACGAACGTTTGCAGTGCGACCGTCTCCGCAGAAGGATCTTGACGCAAGATGAGCTTCAGCCCATTGGGAAGCACAACGAGTTCGTCCGTTGTCGGCTGCTCAGCAGCGCCTTCTGGTATGAGCACGAGCTCATAGTACGCATCGAGATTAATATACTTGCGTGCGACATTGACGATATTCTCAACCGTGACGGCGCGGATCCTTTCAGGGTAGGTGAGGGCGAAGGTATAGTCTCCTGCGACAACCGAATAGAACCCGAGCGTGCCGGCGATCCCCGAGCCGGTCTCAGCTTGGAAGGCCTCGTTTGCGAGCAGCACTGTTTTCGCGCGCTCGACCTCGTCCGTGCTCACGTTGCCGTCAAGGATCTCTTTGAGCTCTGACAGGATCGTCTGTTCGACAGCCGCGCGGTTCTCGTAAGGGAATTCAGCGTAGATATTAAAAATCCCCGGCTCCTTCTGAGTGAAGTACCCAGCGTCTATCGTCGTCACCAGGCCCAACTCCTTGCGCAGCTTCTTATAGAAGCGCGAGCTGCGTCCATCAGAGAGGAGCGTGATGAGGACGTCCATAGCATAGACGTCTTGAGCTTCTTTAACTGATGGGCCGGGCCAGGCGAAGATGAGATATCCCTGGGTGACGTCGCGCCGGATCTCTGTGACTGTCTTGTGCGTGCGCGCTGGCTCCTTGGGGTATGTCTGAGTCGGGATCGCCTTGGGTTCCATGGCGCCGAATTTTTCTCGCACGATCTGCAGGGTCTTCTCGACCTCGATATCCCCAGCGACGATGAGCGTCATGTTGTTAGGGACGTAGTAGGTCTTCATCCACGCAAGAAAGTCGTCGCGGGTAAGCTTGCCCAAGCTATCAGCAAACCCGATGATGGGCAGCTTGTAGGGATGGACGGTGTAAAACTCTTGGCGCATGGTGAAGAACGCGAACGAGCCGGGGTCGTCAGACCGTTGGCCTTGCTCGCGCAGCACGACTTCTTTCTCGCGGGCGATCTCCTCTTCGGGGAAGGTCGAGTTCTGAGTAATATCCGCGATGATGTCTATAGCGAGCTCTGTGTGCTCGCTGGGCAGGATAATATAGTAATGGGTGAAGTCATAAGAAGTCGCGGCGTTGGTGCGGCCGCCGAGGGCTTCGATCTCTTTGTCAATGCCGCCGGGACGTCGTGCGGTGCCCTTGAAGAGCATATGCTCAAAAAAGTGCGAGATGCCCGAAATCTCTCGCGTTTCGTTGAGGCTGCCGACGTTGACCCAGATGTCAACAGCAGTGATGCCGGTGCCGGGCCTGGGAACGAGCAAGACTTTCAAGCCGTTTTCGAGGGTGAATGCGTGTACGTTGGGTTGAGCGAGCGAGCTAGGAAGTGACCAAGCGACGAGTGTAGCGAGCAGGAGAACAGACAACGCGAAGCGTTTCATATTGGCCTCCTTCTAGGGGTATTCTATCATGTCGGTGGGGGTGGGACAAATTTTTCGGTTGACATGGTCAGTAAAGATGGGTAAAATTTCGCTGGGCCGTTAGCTCAGTGGTAGAGCACCTGCCTTTTAAGCAGGGGGTCGCAGGTTCGATCCCTGCACGGCCTACCACACCGCACTATGAACATTCTCATCACTGGAGCGACGGGTTTTGTGGGTCGGCGCCTCTGTGAGGTTTTAAGCCAAGCTGGACACACCATAGTTGCCCTCTCGCGAGACCCTGCTGCCGCTAGGCAGCGCATTCCCTCGCTCACAGCAGCGTTCAGCTGGGATGCGCTTGGAGAAGCCTTAAAGAACTGCGATGCCGTCATCAACTTGGCTGGGGAGACCGTCGCTGGCCGTTGGACAGACGCGAAAAAGCGCGCGATCCATGAGAGCCGCATCGTGAGCACAAGAAATCTCGTAGAAGGCTTCTCCAAGTCATCATCGCGTCCCAAGGTGCTCATCTCCGCGAGCGCTATTGGGTACTACGGAGATCGCGGGGACGAACCCCTTAGGGAGGACTCACCAGCGGGCTCGGATTTTCTCGCTCGAGTCTGCCAAGAATGGGAGGGCGAGGCGGCCAAAGCTGAGAGCTTGGGCATTCGAGTGGTACGGTTGCGCATTGGGTTAGTGCTCGGCCCTGGCGGCGGCGCCTTACAAGCGATGCTGCCGATCTTTAGGGTGGGGCTAGGAGGGCCGCTAGGCTCAGGCAAACAATATTGGTCCTGGATCCACCGTGACGACGTGGCGGGAGCGATAGTGCTTGCTTTGGAGAGAGAAGATCTTAGCGGGCCGATCAACGTCACTGCGCCACAGCCGGTGCGTCAAAGAGAGTTTGCGCACACCCTGGGACGTGTTATGCGACGCCCGGCGTTTCTGCCGACGCCGGCGTTTGCTCTCAAGATCGCTTTAGGAGAGTTTTCTAGCGAGCTGCTCTCCAGCAAGCGTGTTATCCCAGAACGCCTTCAGAAAGCGGGCTATCGCTTTCGTTTTGCAGAACTAGAGCCAGCGCTGAGAGATATAGTGCAAAGATGAAAATTTACACACTCACATCAGAACTGTGGCTCCCCAAACCGGTGGAAGAAGTCTTTCCGTTCTTCGCTGATGCGCGTAATTTAGAAAGAATCACTCCCCCTTGGCTGCACTTTGAAATAGTGACACCAGGCCCTATCGAGATGCGACCGGGCACAATTATTGACTACAGGCTGAGACTTCGAGGGATTCCGCTGCGTTGGCGGAGCGAGATCACGGTGTGGGAACCGCCCCATCGTTTCGTAGATGAGCAGCGACGTGGGCCCTATCGTCTGTGGGTCCATGAACATCTCTTTAGCCGTCACAACGGAGGTACGCTCGCTCGTGATGTTGTGCGCTATAGCGTTCCTGGAGGCGATGTTGTACATCGGTTGTTTGTTGCCCCCGACTTGAACCGGATCTTTGAGTATCGTCGTCGGGAGCTGCAAAAGATCTTTTCTTGACAAGCCAGGCGTGACGGCTTAAAATACAGTGTTGCGCGGGCGTAGCTCAGCGGTAGAGCGTCTGCTTGCCATGCAGAAGGTCGCGGGTTCAAATCCCGTCGCCCGCTCCAGGCTTCGCCTGGACCGTATGTCGTGCCGCCACAGGCGGCACGGTGAATAGTCCAGACGAAGTCTGGGCCGGGGTGGCGGAATTGGCAGACGCTACGGACTTAAAATCCGTTGGAGGTGACCCCTCCGTGCGGGTTCGAGTCCCGCCCTCGGCACTCCAGCTCAACGGCACTTTTG
>JBEPZC010000106.1:0-4276 GCA_041641035.1 Candidatus Bipolaricaulota bacterium | reverse complement strand
CTCAGATTCTGAACAACAGTGCTAACGGGCTGCTTGTGACCGATAAGGCTCGCGCGACGCTGGCCAACTCCCAGATTACAGAGAATGGGACCAATGGTCTTGAGGTGAGCGGCACCGCGACAGCAGAGATTTCTCGCACGGTGCTGCAGAACAACGGCTCTGGGCAAGCGTGTCTACGAGTCGATCAGCTTTGTAGCGGTGTCGTCGCCATTGGGGACGCTCAAGTGCGCCTGATAGATTCAGCGGTGCGCGGCAGCGCCGACTGGGGAATAATGTCATGGTTGCGGCGTTGCGGTGCCACGTTCGATTTCTTCACCGGTCGGGTGGTGTTTGAGGGCACCAATACGATTGAGGGCAACAACAGATCGGGAAACCACAAGGGCAATCCGGGAACGCACCCGTTTGCGAACCTCCCGGACGGGCAAGTCTGTTTGCCGTAGTCTTCCTAAGCGACGGCAGCTGCTGGGTGAGACGCGACGTAGCGCTCTAGCACGCGCCCCAGCCTCTTGATGCCTTCTTCGATCTTGTCGGGGCTCATGTATGAGAAGTTGAGGCGCATGGTGTTCTGCCCGGTGCCGTCGGGGTAGAATGCCATTCCTGGAACGAACGCAACTTTCTCTCGGACCGCTTCTTTGAGCACTTCCGCGGCGTCCAAGTGCTCTGGAAGGATCACCCACAAGAAGAGTCCTCCCTGAGGGCGCGTCCAGCGCACCCCGTCGGGGAAGTAGCGCTCAAGCGCATGGAGCATGGCGTCGCGCCGCTCACGATAGACCGTGCGAATGACCCGCACATGCTTGTCCAAAAAACCTCCACGTGCCACTTCGTACGCCACCATCTGCGTAAAGGTGCTCGTGTGCAGGTCGGCCCCTTGTTTCGCCTGCACTAATTTCTTAATGACCTCTACAGGCGCGATGATCCAGCCCAAGCGCAATCCTGGCGCAAGCGTCTTGGAGAACGTGCTCAGATAGATCACATTCCCGCTGTAGGGCGCGCCGTTGTGCGCTTGAAACTCGTTGTCCAGAACGACCAACGATGGCAGATGATCGCCTTCGTAGCGCAACTGCCCATAGGGGTCGTCTTCGATGATGGGCACACCGTAGTGATCGGCGAGCTCTATGAGCTTCTTGCGGCGCTCCAGCGAAAGCGTCACGCCGGCGGGGTTGTGAAAGTTTGGCAAGACGTAGAGAAACTTGGGGCTGACCCGCAGGGCAGATTCGAGCTCATCCGTCTGCATCCCGTCGTCGTCCAAGGGGACGGTGACGTACTCGGCTTGGTAAGCGTTCCACGCTTGGAGCGCTCCTAAGTACGTGGGCTTCTCGACTAGGATGCGATCGCCAGGGTTGATGAAGACCTTCCCGATGAGGTCTAACGCTTGCTGGGAGCCACTCGTGATTAAGATATTATCAGGTCCGACGACGATGCCGTAGCGCGCCGTGTGCCGCGCGATCATCTCTCTCAGGGGGCGATAGCCCTCGGTCGTGCTGTACTGCAGTACTTGCGGGCCGTGTTCGGCCAAGACCTTCTGACACGCTTCTTGGAACTCTTTGACGGGGAAGACATCGGGTGCGGGCAGGCCGCCCGCAAACGAGATCACGTCCGGCTGCTCTGTGAGCTTCAACAACTCGCGCACCACAGAGCTTTGCATCCTCTGGGTGCGTTGAGCATAGCGTTCGGTCCAGAGCGTCTTCATAGAACCTCCTTCTCCACTAACGGAAGAAAACCCACGTCACGATGGCGAAGATAGGCAACAGGACGAGCATGGAGTAGACCATATAGCCGAAGAAGCTGGGCATCTTAATGCGCTCGCTCTCCGCTATAGCTTTTACCATAAAGTTGGGGCCGTTGCCAATATACGTATTGGCGCCCATGAACACGGCTCCGCACGAGATAGCAGCCAAAAACGTCGCACCGACGCTAGTCTCGATGAGATGCCGCAGATAGTGCGGCGCTTCCGCGCTGATGCCCTGCAGGCCCGCAGCCGTCGCCGCCATCGTCAGATAGGTGGGGGCGTTGTCCAAGAAGCTCGAGAGCATACCTGTGGCCCAGAAGAACTGCCACGGCTCTTTCAGCCCCAGCTCCGACCCGCGGGCGTTCAAGATCAAGAGCGCCGGGATCATCGTGACAAAGATGCCCGCGAAGACGACCGCTACTTCGATAATCGGCCCCCAGGTGAAATTGTTCTCCTCCCGCCATTTCTTATCCGAGATCCTCCAGCTCAGCATCGCCAGCACGATCATCGAGGCACACAACGCAAGCTCGTGCATTCCCGGCCCCAGATGAAACGTTCCCAACAGATAGATCGTGAGCACGACTCCCCCCAGCAGCCAGAAGTTTCTCGCCCCGACGATCTGAAACGGCTTACGAGAGAGCACCATCTCATCCAAGTCCCCTGGACGCTGAATATCCTCCGAGCGGAAGACGACCGAGTCCCAGATATAGAAGATCAACAATAAGCTTCCGCAGGCGAGGAGCCACTGGGGAAAGAGCTGCAATGTCCACTCGAAGGGCACGCCCTTCAAGAAGCCCAGAAAGAGTGGGGGATCGCCCAGCGGAGTGAGCAGCCCTCCAATGTTGCTCACGAGAAAGATAAAGAAGATTACTATATGGGTCTTGCGCTGTCGGACAGCGTTGGCCCGCAGCAGGGGCCGGATGAGCAACATCGAGGCGCCGGTCGTGCCGATGAAGCTCGCCAAGATCGCGCCGATCCCTAAGAAGATCGTATTGATCTCTGGGGTGCCAGAGAAGTTCCCGCGAATCACGATGCCCCCTGAAATAGTGAAGAGCGCTCCAAGCAATAAAATAAACGAGAAATATTCGAGGGCTGTCTTGACGATCACATCGACGCCCGCGCCGTTGACACAGATGGGAACGCCAATATTGAGACAACTCTGAACGAAGCTCGCAAGCTCTGGACTGACCCACGTTGCTAAATAGAGCGCGACGGGGGTGCCAAAGAGAGCACTGACTAGGGCTTTGTTTCGATTCTTCTCCCAAAAATGTGGGGCAGTGAGAGGAAGCAGCGCAATCGAGAGCAATAACACAACAAACGGCACCGCCGACCACACAGGGAGCAGTTTTCCTAGGTCTTGACCTTCCATGCTCTTTATTTTACCAAAAAAGATGGTATCTCGCTATGACATTATCAAGGAGTGAGATTGTGCTGATGCAGGCTTGACATCCCCGCGCAGATGTGCTTTACTCTACTCGAAAGGAGCACCATGGCCGCGCTTGAGATCAAAGCCTTTGATCCGAAAACGGCGGGTCCATCGGACTTTGAAGCGTATAACGCTTTTACGAATCGCATACAAGCCGAGATGTGGCCTGAAGACCCGCCCATCAGACTTGAAGAGACGATTCGTGAGCTGCGGGCGATCCCGCCGTTTGTCGTGAGTCAACGATGGGTCGTCTGGGATGACAAGAAGATCGTGGCTCAGGGTATAGCGACCTTCTGGCGTACTGAAGATAACCAACATCTGCTCAACTTCGACATCGCTGTCGTGCCGGAGCTGCGTCGTCAGGGGTGGGCCAAACGCCTCTTGAAGCTGATCGCCGGCGTCGCGCAGCAAGAGAAGCGTCGGCTTTTGATGACGAACACAGACTCGGCGATCCCCGCTGGGGAAGCGTTTATGAAGCGTTTAGGAGCCCGCGTGGGGATGGTCTCCGGCACGAACCAGCTCAACCTGAGCGAGCTTCGGCGAGATCTGCTGAGAGCATGGCAAGATCGTGCGCCCAAGGACGAGTTCGAGCTTGGGCTGTGGGAAGGGCCGTACCCTGAAGAAGAACTGGATGCGATTGTGAAACTCCGCGAGGTGATGAACACCGCGCCACGAGATAATCTCGAGATTGAAGATGTCAAGTGGACCAAAGAGCAACTGCGTCAGATCGAGGCCTCGCTCGCTGAGCGCAAGACTGAGCGCTGGACAATGTACGTGCGTGAGAAGAAGACTGGCAACCTCGCAGGCTACACCGAGGTCTTCTGGAACGCATTTGAACCGGAGACGCTCTATCAAGGGGACACAGGGGTCTTCCCAGAGTATCGAGGGCACGGGCTAGGGCGCTGGCTCAAAGCTGCGATGCTGGAGAAGGTGTTGCGCGACCGCCCTTACGTCAAGCGTGTGCGCACCGGCAATGCCAACTCCAACGCCCCCATGCTCAAGATTAACTACGAGCTGGGCTTTAAGCCCTATAAGCAGTGGACGACCTGGCAGGTGGAGCTCGAGAAAGTACTGGAGTATCTCAGATCATCTCCAGGGTGAGCTGATCGGCTTTCTCGATG
>JBEPZC010000105.1:0-4377 GCA_041641035.1 Candidatus Bipolaricaulota bacterium | reverse complement strand
CCACCAAGCCTCGACTCGTAGATCTGGCTCCAACCCTCTACGCTCTCTTAGGGCTCCCCCAGCCCCTAGACTGGGAAGGGCGCAATCTCCTATGAGATTTCTTATCTACTCCAAAGCCCTCTACTCCAGCTGGGTCTTCTATAGCCCCGATCGCCTCGCATTCGACGCGGGCGAAGGCATCAGCACGATATTAGGCAATAAAGTCTTCGCCATTGAGCGGGTCTTCCTCAGCCACGGACATGCCGACCACATCACCGGTCTTATCGGGCTTATCAACATCCGCAACAGCGGCATGGGCGACACCGAAAAACCCCTGACGATCTATTACCCTGAGGGCAACTGGCGCATCGCAGAGCTGATCAGCTATATCCGAAAGACCAACCGACACTTGCGCTATCCCCTCGAATGGATCCCTCTGGGGGTCGGCGACCGGGTCACCCTCTTCTCTGGGCAATGCCAACGCTACGTCGAAACATTCAAGGCCGTGCATGCCGATAACGAGATCTCGTTGGGATATAATATTATCGAGCAGCGCAAGCGCCTCAAAGCTGAGTATCGCGATCTGCCCCAAGAGCAGATCGTCGAGCTTGTTCGTCAGGGCAAGAGAGAAGAGATCTCTGAGACGTATTTGAAGAAGCTTGTCTCGTACGGGGGAGATTCTGTAGCCCTCGATCCTGCCGATGTCGCTGGCACCGATATTCTCTTGCATGATTGCACGTTCCTCACCGAAGAAGAGCGCGAAGATTACAAGCACGCGACGCTCTCAGAGGCCTTAGAAGTAGCCCTCCGCGCCCAGGTTCAGGAGGCGCTCCTTGCTATTCACATCAGCTCGCGGTATAAGCACAAGCTCAAAGAGATCGAAGAACAACTCACACGAGAGCATCCGAAGCTGCCCTTCCGGGTGATCTTCGTGCCGCCGGGGAAGCTCTTTCGCTATGAATAAGAGATCTCGACAACGTGGTTGTGCTCGTCCACGTGGACGATGCGCGGCTTGTGTTTCATGGCTTGGGCGGGCTCAAAGCTCGCATACGAGAGGATAATCACGAGATCCCCGGGGGCACCCCAGCGGGCCGCCGCCCCGTTGAGCTGGACTGTCCCAGACCCCGCCGGCCCTGCAATCACATACGTCTGGAGGCGCGACCCGTTGTTGATGTTGACGATGTCCACCTTCTCAAAGGGGAGGATCTGGGCAGCTTCCATCAAGAGGCTGTCGAGCGTCAGACTGCCCTCATAGTGCAGATCTGTTGCGGTGATCGTCGCCCGATGGATCTTCGACTTCAACAGTTCAATATGCACGTTTCTATCTTAAAGCGTCCCTGGGCGCCATGCAAGCCCGCTCCTCGAGACTGTCAGAGAGGCCACAGTTGCACAGTATAATACAAATATGATAAGATACTCATCGTGAACAGCTAAAGAGATTTAGGGTTTATGTGGAGTTTTATTATTCGGCGCTTCTTGTACATGATCCCGCTGCTCTTTATTATTTCAGTGATTGCCTTTACGGTCGTCAAATTGCAGCCCTCTGATATCGTCGCTCAGTGGAAGTTCAACCCCAGCATCGGCCAAGAGCAGCTGGAGCAGCTCATCAAGCAGTTCGACCTCGATAAAGACCCGGTCACCCAGTATATCAGTTGGATCAAGAATATCTTCACGAGGGGCGACTGGGGGTTCTCGTTCTTCAACAAAGTCCCCGTGTTAGACTATCTCTTCGGTAACGGGAATCTGCTCTACAGTATGATCATCATCTTCGTGACGATGATCTTTACGTGGGCTATTGCTATTCCCATCGGCATCTACTCGGCTACCCATAAATACTCTATCTTGGATCACTTCTTGAACTTCATGGGGTTCTTAGGGCTTTCTATTCCCAATTTCTTGTTAGCGGTGCTCTTCCTGCAGCTCATGGTCACCGTGCTGAACGTGGGGAGTTGGTGCAGCTACGAATGGTTGCGTCCGGTCGTCCAGTTCTTCCGGCCAGGGATCGCGTGTCAGCCTGGGGAAGGACTTGGGGTAGGGATGCTCTTCGATCAAGAGTACCTGACGGCAGACTGGAGCTGGGACAGGTTCCGCAATTTCATCTGGCACCTCTGGCCGGTGGTGATCGTCGTGGGCACAGCGAACATTGCTGCACTGATTCGCTATATGCGCGCCAATCTCTTAGACGTCCTTGGGCAGCCCTATGTGCAGACTGCCCGTGCTAAAGGACTCTCGGAACGCGTCGTCATCTATAAACACGCCGTGCGCAATGCGATCAACCCGCTGGTGAGCATGTTGGGGTTCTGGATCCCCTTGATGTTCGAAGCGATGCTGGTCACCTCCGTCGTGATGAACTTGGGGACGGTCGAGCGCGCCTATTACGACGCCCTGTACAATCAAGACCAATGGGTCATCATGGGCGGACTGCTCTACTTTGGCGGCATTCTGTTGATCGGGAATTTGCTGTCGGATATCTTACTTGCTGTAGTAGATCCGAAGATTCGCTATGAATGAACCTAAAAAAGCTAAGGCCATCGAGCACGTCCCAGAAGTCCACCCCGTCTCCCAGTGGCGCTTGATCTGGCGACGCTTTAAGCACCACAATATTGGGCTCATTGGCACTGCGATCATCGTGCTCTTCTATCTGATCTTCGTCGCGCTCGCTGAGTTTATCGCCCCGTATAACTACAATAATGAGCATCGGGACTTCGGCTACGTGCCCCCCATGATCTGGAAGATACGCTTCTGGGACAAGGACGGGAACTTCTCGTTCAAGCCGTTCGTCTACGGATTAAAGAAGTGTCAAGTCTATCTGAACCCCCTCACTGGGGAGCAGACCTGCGAAGACAATCCCAATTACATCTACCAGCCCGGCAGATACATGTGGTTGGAGGATACTGACTACAAGTGCAACATCGAGCTTTTCGTGCAGGGGGAGCCGTATCGTTTCTGGGACCTGTGGCGCACGGATATCCATCTGTTTGGGGTGCGCCAAGAGGGCGTCCCCTTTGATCCCTATATGATAGACAAATCCCCGTGCCAGCTCTTTCTCTTCGGATCAGATAAACTCGGCTATGACATTCTGTCTATGACGTTGGTCGGGGGGAAGATCTCGCTGATTATCGGGCCGATCGTGATCGTGATCGCATTTATAGTAGGAATTTTGCTTGGGGGGATCTCTGGGTATTACGGAGGCGGGATAGATACGTTTATCCAGCGGGTGATCGAGATCTTCATGGCTATGCCGCGCTTAGCGCTCTTGTTGGCGCTCTCGGTGATTCTGTCGGCGAACAAGATGTACGGCATGGCAACGTTCTGGGGGATCGTCATCATTCTCTCTCTCGTGAGCTGGGCACCGCTGGCGCGTGTCATCCGTGGGCAGTTTTTAGCGTTGCGGGAGTCGGAGTTTATCGCAGCGGCGCAAGCGATTGGGAGCGGAGACCTGCGCGTGATCTTAAAGCACATCCTCCCCAATACTATGAGCTATCTTGTGGTCGCCGCGACGCTGACCATCCCCAATCTCATTATTCTGGAGAGCACACTGAGCTTCTTGCGGCTAGGGATTCGCGCCCCCTTGACCAGTTGGGGAGTCTTAATGCAAGAGGCCTGGTCCACCAGCGTCATTCAAAACTATCCGTGGTTCCTGATCCCTGGGATCTTCATTGTGCTTTCGATCTTAGCGTTCAACTTCATGGGCGACGCCCTCCGCGACGCTGTTGACCCGTTCACCGTGACAGGTGTCAAGGAGGAATTCTAACGGAGCCAAGGCTGGAGAGGGCCCACTGGTGATCGCTGCCGTCACGCCACGCCCGGACAAATCGCCGAAATTATTTGATTTTTCATGTGTTTTTGAGTATCATGATCGTGCTATACTAGGAGACCTTCCAAGGGGGGAATAGAGAGAATGCCAGAACGGATCGAACGGACTTATATCGAAGACGAGATGCGTGAGTCGTATATTAATTACGCGATGAGCGTCATCCGCGGGCGAGCCATCCCCGATGTACGCGACGGCTTAAAGCCCGTACAACGACGCATTCTGTATGGGATGTATCAACTGGGGCTGATGCCCAACAGACCCCATAAGAAGTCCGCACGAATCGTCGGCGAAGTGATGGGCAAATATCACCCGCACGGCGACCAGGCCGTCTACGATACCATGGTCAACATGGCCCAAGGATTTTCTTTTCGCTATCCGCTCATTGACGGCCAGGGGAATTTTGGCAGCATCGACGGCGACGAACCCGCAGCGATGCGCTACACCGAAGCACGTCTGGCCCCTATCGCCGAAGAGTTCCTCGCTGAAATCGAAGAGAACACAGTAGACTTCGTGCCCAACTTCGACGACTCGCTCACCGAGCCGACTGTCCTGCCCGCAAAAGTCCCAAACTTGCTCATCAA
>JBEPZC010000104.1:0-4383 GCA_041641035.1 Candidatus Bipolaricaulota bacterium | reverse complement strand
ATGTTAGAAAGCCCCGTCTTCTCCATATATTCGCGCACCAACGGATGGCTGACCTCGAACTCGCCCTTGCTCAAAGATTTCGATTTGCGCACGTAGCTGAGCGAGAAGATCGGCTCAATCCCTGACGAACAGCCCGCAAGTACCGAACCAGAACCGACCGGTGGCACCGTCAGCAGCGCTGCGTTGCGCAGCCCGTTTCTCTTGATCTTCTCGATCAGCGCTGGGTCAAGACGCTTGATGAACGCGCTCCGCAAGTGCTTTTCACAATCGAACGCCGGGAACGTCCCCTTCTCCACAGCCAATTCGGTGCTCTCGTCGTAGACGATATGCTTGATGCGCTCAAAGAGCTTATCAGTAAAGGCGATCGCCTCTTCTGTGTCGTACTTGAGGCCGAGCTTGATGAGCATATCGCCAAACCCTGTAAAGCCGACGCCGATCCTGCGCGAGCGCAGCGACGCCTCACGCTGCGCCGGTAGGGGGTGCTTGTCAGCGTTGTAATCAAGGACGTTATCTAAGAAGCGCACGGCATAGCGCAGGGCTTTTTCGAGATTGGCCCAATCTACCTGCGCGGTGGGCGTGAAGCTGTCCAGCACAAACTTCGATAAGTTGATATTCCCCAGACAGCACGCTCCGTAGGCTTCCAGGGGGATCTCGGAACACGGGTTGGTCGTGATCACTTCCATATTATTATATTCAGTAGTCGACTCGCGCTTGACGGTGTCCCAGAAGATCACCCCTGGCTCGGCAGACGCCCAGGCGTTCTTCACCAACTTCTCCCAGACATCTCGCGCGCGCACCTTCTTTTCAAAGCGCCCGATTCTGTCGTTCTCATAGCGGAGCACAAATTCCTCATCGCGCTCCACGGCGCGCATGAACTCGTCAGTGACCCGCACGCTGATGTTGGCGTATTGCACCTTGCGGCGCTCTGGATCGTTCTTGATCTCGATGAAGTCTAAGACGTCAGGGTGATCGACGCTGATCGTGATCATCAAAGCTCCGCGTCGCCCACTCTGCCCAATGGTGCCCGTCGTGGTCGAGAAGAGTTCCATGAAGCTTACAGAGCCGGAAGAGTAAATCGCCGAGTTATTGACGGGCGAGCCTTTGGGGCGCAAGATGGAAATATCGGTGCCCACGCCTCCGCCTAGCGAGTAGGTGCGGGCGGCCTCTTTGCACCACTCGAAGATCCCCTCGATAGAATCTTCTTTGATCGGGATGACATAACAGTTCAGGAGCGTCGCACGGCGCGGCTGCCCTGCCCCAAACATAATGCGCCCGCCAGGGACGAAGCGAAAGTCTTCTAACAGCCAGAAGAAGTTCTTCTCCCACTCGCGGCGCTTCGTGGGCTCGCTCTCAACAGATGCGATCTCGCGCGCTACACGCTGCCACATCTCCAGTGGGGTTTTCTCTATGATTTTGCCCGATAAATCGCGCAGCGCGTATTTGTCCAAGAAGCACCGAATGCGCAGCTCATCGCCCCCGAAGAACTCCACCGTCTCGGTGGCAGTGGGGGCCTCGGTATGAATCTTGTGAGCCATCTATGGTTTCCCCCTTCTTGTCTTGACCAGAATCGGTCGCACACACGGTGAGGCCGATGGAGCAAGAAGTCCCTTCTGGTATAGATTATAACGCGCTGATGGTGTGCCGCAACGTGATCTACGCTACGCTTCGGCATCCATGTCGCTCACCTGCATTATGGGGGAGTTCTGCCGCCTTGTCAAGGGAGACAGCCGTCACAGCTTTTCAATAACAGCAGGCTCTTCCCGTTAAAGCGTTCGGCTCTCGCCGGGGCGTAAGATGATGACTTGTGTTTTGGTCTGCGCCTCGACTTTTGCCTTGAATTGTTCGGGGTCTTGGTGGATCGCCGGGAGGGTATTGTAGTGAATAGGGATGACGATCTTGGGTTTGAGCAACTGAACGGCCTCAGCGGCAGCGTCGGGGTCCATAGTATAGTAACTGCCGATGGGCAGAAACGCTATATCGAGTCCGAGCTTCCCGATGAGCGCCATGTCGCCAAAGAGTGCGGTGTCCCCCGCGTGATAAATTTTGCGGTTCTCTAGGGTCGTGAGCACTATCCCACAGGGTTCCCCTAAGTAATGTCCGTCATGGCTGGAGCTATGAAATGCTGGGGTAAACTGCACGGTTCCAAACGCAAAGCGGCTTGGCCCGCCGATGTTCATCCCTATGGCTTTGGCTCCCTGGGATTGACAGTACGTAGCCAACTCGAAGATCGCGATGATCGGCGCACCGGTACGCTTGGAGATGGGGATGGCATCGCCCAGATGATCGGCGTGGCCGTGGGTCAAGATAATAGCATCGGGCTGAAAATCGTCGGGTTTATGTTGTGCGACGGGATTTCCGGTGATGAATGGGTCTATCAAGATCGAGTGTTGTGCGGTTTTGATCTCGACTGCCGCATGGCCGATGAACGTGACTTGCATGGCGACCTCCTTAATCTCCGCCGAACTCGCGCTTGAGCAGCTCTTTATCTTCGCCAGATGTGGTGGCGAGTAAGATCTCAATTCTATCAGCGGCCGCAGGGTGTGTTTTGGCCAGATAGCCCAAAAACGCGCGGGCTTCACCGGGACGCTCCCGAAGAAGAGAGCGCAGTCGGTGCGCGACCTCCCAGACGCCAAGGGTCTCCAATAATCTCCCTATGCGCGTCACAAGATCGCTGTGATTGGGCGCCCCGAGCTCATCGAGCATCTGAAGTATCTGACGATCTGTTGCCCCTGACAGGCCGATCACCTCACGACTATTGTATCACAGAACCCAGAGGCTTTCGAGGGATTAGCGCATCTCCAGCCCCGGGATCTTCAGCTTTTGCTCTGCCATATCTAAGAGCTTGGAGATCACAAGAACGCAGACCAAATAGATAAACGCAACGATGAGGAAGACCTCAAAGTAGCGAAAGTTTCGCGAAGCGATGATCTGCCCTGTGGCCATGAGCTCCGGCGCCCCGATAATAAAAGCCACAGAAGAGTATTTCAGGGTGTAAATCAGTTCGTTCGACCACGGCGGGATGACTATTCGCAAGGCTTGCGGCAGGATCACATAGCGAATCGCTTGGAGATTCGTCATCCCGATAGCGCGAGCAGCCAGCATCTGCCCCCGACTGATCGACTGAATCGCCCCGCGAAAATACTCAGCTTGATAGGCGGCGCTGTTGAGCCCCAGTCCGATGATCGCTGCGGTGAGCGAATCCAAGCGAATCTCAAAGACCGGCAGCCCATAATAAATCAAGAAGAGCTGCACGAGCACGGGCGTGCCGCGCACAAACTGCACATATGCCGTGCTCAGCCAATAGATGGGCTTGTTCCCGTAGACGCGCCCCAAGGCTAAGAGAATGCCCCCGGCAAGCCCCAACCCAATCGCTAAGATCGTTAACTGAAAGGTCGTCACCGTTCCCCGAAGCAGCCGCGGGGCTATATCGCACGCCAGCCGAAGAAAACCCCCCTCAACGAGTCCTTGACACAGCTGCTCCCATGGATTCATGAGCCTGTCCTTCCATACAGCTCGCTGATCTTGCCCAAGAACTGCTGGGTGCGCGGCTGTCGGGGATTGGTGAAGATCTGCTCCGGCGGCCCCTGCTCAACGATCACGCCCTTCTCCATGAAGATCACCTCGTCGCAGACAGATCGAGCAAACCCCATCTCGTGGGTGACGACAACCATCGTCATGCCCTCCTCGGCCAACTCTTGCATCACCTGCAAGACCTCACCGATGAGCTCGGGGTCAAGGGCGCTGGTCGGCTCGTCGAAGAGCATCACCTTGGGGTCCATGGCCAAGGCACGCGCGATGGAGACCCTTTGCTGTTGCCCACCCGACAGCTGCGCCGGGTAAGCATCGGCTTTTTCGGCCAGGCCCACGCGTGCCAGCTCGTGCATCGCCCGCTCCGTCGCCTCTTTCTTTGAGAGCTTTTTCACTTTCAATAACCCCAAGCGCACGTTATCGAGCGCCGTCAGGTGCGTAAAGAGATTGAAATCTTGAAAGACAAAGCCGATCTGCTGACGAATTTTGTTCATATCGGTTGTTGCGTTGGTGATCTCTTGATCTTCGAGCCAAATGCGCCCGCCATCGGGCTCAGTGAGGCGATTGATGCAGCGCAGCAGCGTGCTCTTGCCCGTTCCCGACGGACCAATGATCGCCAACGCTTCGCCCTGGCGCACCGTGAACGAGACCCCTCGTAAAACTTCTTCGTTCCCATAGCGCTTATGGAGGTCTTCCACACGCAAGATGATCTTAGACAACACGACTCAGCTCCTCTCGGTGTTGCCCAGCCAACCCAGGGACTCCCACACGCCGCTCCACCCACTCGAGCAACGATGTCCCTCCATAAGTCAGCACTAAATAGACGAGCGCGACGATAATAAAGACTAAGAAGAC
>JBEPZC010000103.1:0-4386 GCA_041641035.1 Candidatus Bipolaricaulota bacterium | reverse complement strand
GCTCCCATCGTCTAGCGGCCCAGGACGCTGGTCTCTCAAGCCGGAAACAGGGGTTCGAATCCCCTTGGGAGCGCAGACTCTTGACAGATTCGGGAGAATATGATATCGTGTCCCATCTGATATGGGTTTTAGTGTTCATTGAGGAGGTCGCCTATCGCCGGACCACATAGCCACATTCGCAAGAACGAAGAGATTCGTGCCAAGGAAGTTCGAGTCATCGATGAGAACGGCAAGCAATTGGGGATTATGCCGCTTGCCGAGGCGATCAAGCAAGCGCGGAGCCGCAATTTAGATCTTGTTGAGGTCGCCCCACAGGCAAACCCGGTCGTCTGTAAGTTCGTCAACTTCGGGAAGTATCGCTATCGTCAGGAGAAGCGTGAGAAGAAGCGCGCCAAGGGGGGCAAACTCAAAGAGATCCGCATGACGACCCAGATCGAGAAGCACGACTTTGAGACGAAGCTGCGGCACATTCGACAGTTTCTGGCTGACGAGAATAAAGTGCGGGTGACCGTGATCTTCCGCGGGCGTGAGATCGTTCATATCAATCGGGGGCGTGAGTTGCTCGACCGCATCGCGCAAGAGACGGCAGATATCGGGCGCGTGGAGCAGTATCCGAAGGAGCGCGGGCGGTCTCTGCAAATGCTCCTGGTGCCAGGGAAGGGCGCGGCTACCGCAGTCCACCAGCAGCCTAGTCGGTACGATACAGGAGGTCATAAGGATGCCCAAGAAGAAGACGCACAAGGGGATCGCGAAGCGCTTCAAGGTCACACGCAATAAGAAGGTGCTTGGCGCAACGGCGGGGTATCATCATAAGTTAGTGAAGCGCAGCCCCAATCGCAAACGCCAAGCGCGCAGGGGCCTGCAAGTGCCCCCAGCTTTCGCGAAGATCTTTCGAGATCTGTTGTCTAGCTAAGATACGGAGGATGGTATGCGCGTCAAAGGTGGCAATAAACGTCTCTTACGTCGAAAGAAGATCCTCGAAATAGCCAAGGGCTTTAAGGGGAAGCGGCGCACGTGTTTTCGCATCGCGAAGGAGCGGGTGATGCACGCGCTGCGCAATGCATATATCAGCAGAAAGTTGCGCAAGCGCGATTTTCGTCGCCTCTGGAACATTCGCATCAACGCAGCTGCGCGAGCGCGAGGGCTGCCGTACTCGCGCTTTATCAACGGCTTGTCCAAAGCGGGCATCCAGCTCAACCGTAAGATGCTCGCTGAGATCGCCATCCACGACCCTCAGACGTTTGACACTTTAGTCGAGCGAGCTAAGGCGCAGCTCGCCCACTAGTGCCTACGATAACAGTTTGTCAGACGGAGTTATATTTTGCCCAGGCGGGGCAGGGCCAACCGGCTCTGCTCTTCGTCCATGGAGCCGGGGGAGATCACACCCTGTGGGGGCAGCAGCTGCGCGATCTCTCCAAAAAGTTTTCGGTCGCTGCGCTCGATCTCAACGGGCATGGGCGCAGCCCCGCGCGCGCGGGCGACGGCATCCAAACGTATGCCCAAGACGTGCTCGCAGTGCTTGAAGCTATCGCCGTGCCCACGGTCGTGGTCGGGCACTCGATGGGCGGGGCAGTTGCGATCACGGTGGCGCTCCAGCACCCCAGAAATCTCGTGGGCTTGGGCTTGGTCGGTACTGGAGCTAAGCTCAAAGTCCACCCGCAGATCTTAGAGCTGTGTCAAACGGATTTCGAAAGGGCTGTTGAGCTTGTCGTCGCGTGGGCGTTTGCGGAGGACGTTGACCCAGCTCTCAAAGACAGGGCTCGGGATGCCATGCGCCGCAATGGTCAAGGGGCGCTCTATCGGGATTTTCTGAGCTGCTCGACGTTTGACGTGATGAGCCGGCTGAGCGAGATCTCCCTGCCAACGATAGTGATCTGCGGGCGTGAAGACAAGCTCACGCCGGTCAAATATTCCGAGTATCTCCAGAACAATATCCCCACTGCGCAGCTTTGCGTCATCGAGCGTGCAGGACACATGGTGATGCTCGAGCAGCCCGAGGCGGTCACCAACGCTCTCAAAGAGTTCTGCACAGGCTTGCTCTAATCTCCCTTAGGGTGTAGACTCATCCCATGCGAGCCAAGTCACGAGCCCTCAATCTACCTAATGGACTTACATTGCTGCGCCTTGTGCTCATCCCGGTGATTCTTTATTTTGTACTCGTCCCTGGCTCGTATCATGGGGTCATCGCGCTGGTGCTCTTTGCGCTGGCAGCGCTCTCGGATGCTGCTGATGGTTTTTTCGCGCGCATCCGGAAGGGTGAGACAGATCTGGGAAAATTTGCCGATCCCATCGCCGACAAGATCTTAATTATCTCAGTGCTCTTGGCATTTGTACAGCTCCAGGAGATCTCGGCAGTGCCGGTGATTATTATCATCGCTCGTGAGTTTTTGGTCACTGGGCTGCGCACAGTGATCGGCGCCCAAGGGGTGGTGCTGGGGGCGAGCCTATGGGGCAAGCTCAAGACGATCTCCCAGATCGGCCTTGTCTTTGTCTTGCTCAGCACCAGGGTGTTTCACTGGGATGCCAACGGTGTGAAGGCCGTGCTCATCCCCATTGTCGTTGCCGTCACGGTGATCTCTGGGATAGAGTATTTCTATCGCTTTCGCAAGCTACTGGGGCGGATCTCGTAACCGCGCTCCCACGATGACCGTCTTGCGCGCTGTGCCCCTCTCACCGTCGTTGTCCGTCACCGTGAGGGTCACGGTGAACGTGCCACCTTGAGAGAAGATATGCTCGACTTGGACGCCGTAGGCATCTATCGTCCCGTCGCTTTCGAAGTCCCATTCGTATTGGGTAATGTAGCCGTCAGGATCGAAAGACTCCGACGCGTCAAAGCGCACGGTCTCGCCGACTTTGGGGCGCTCCGGTGAGAACGTGAAGTCTGCCACCGGCGGGAATTTGACGGTCTTAGGGCGTTCGGCTGCCCCAAAGTGCACAGTGATGCGCTCTTGGGCTCTCAGTTCGACCGTGACTTCTGCTGGGGTTGTGGGCGAAAAATCTTTGGGGAGGGTGCGCACGTCAAGCGCGATCGTGTACTTCCCAGGGAGCAGCTCGCTGAAGGCGAAGCGCCCTTCGGAATCGGTGCGCTGGTCGCGAGTTTTGCCTGCGGCGTCTGTCAAAAAGACCCGCACGAAGCCCAGCCCTTGCTCAGAAGGGTCTCGCTGGCCGTTGCGGTTCTCATCGTGAAAGACTACCCCTTCGATCACCGCGACTTGGGCGAGGGGGATTTCGAGCTTGAGGGTCTGCCCGGCGACGATCCGAACTTGGTGGGGAAACCCCGTCTTGACGATGATCCCCGGGGGAAGCTTTTCGATCTTCAGCTCGTATGTTCCCGGTTCCATTGGGGGGAACCGGAAGAACCCGCGCTCGTCGGTGCGGGCTTTCTCGTTGCCCAGCACGAGAATGAGATCCTTCGGCCCGGTCTCATCGGGATCGCGCTGGTTGTTGCTGTTGGCATCTATAAACACAAAGCCCTCGGCGCGCCCCTTGACAGCTATAAACGGGATCGGTGCGCCAAATTGAAATGCGATAGCGAGCGTGAAGCTGAACTCTTGTGTCCCTGAATTGAGAAACTCGATAAGCCCTGAGAAGAAGAGCGTGGCGACTCCCAATCGGGCTTGGAGGGCCGCGCTCATATCCAAACGGTCAGGGAAGCGTGTCCAGCTGAATCGTATCCCAAACGGGCGCTGCAGAAGCTCTACCCCCGCAGCGGTCACGAGCGATTGGCTCAGTAAGATCCCAGAGAGCAGATCGACTTCAGAGCGGTGCTCCAAGCTCACTGAAGCCCGCAATGGAGTCAATGTGATAGAGAACTCGCTCCCCACGGTGCCAAAACCCGTCTCCGTCCCCGCGATGGCGTTCGTCAGACGAGCTTGCTCGGTGAAGACGGAGATATCCCCGAGTGTGCCGATGGGCTGGATCGCCTCTGTGGTGAACGAGAATCTTGATAGATCCGTGGGAGGCAGTGGCCCCGTCCCGACGAGCGTGCTGTAGACAGTAGAGAGCCGCACTGTGGGGAGGATCTCAGAGAGTTTGAGGCTGACGTGAGCGCGGGCATCCTGGCGGGTCAGCGTCTGGCGGAGCGGGTCGTTAGTGACGTTATTGTGGGTGCGCTCAAAGCTCAACCACACTGAGAAGTTCGTAGTTGAGAATGTCTGGAAGATGGCGATCCCTTGTTCGTCGCGGCGGTCGCCGGTGAAGTCTCGTCCTGCTCGCAGAAACTGCGCGGAGATCGCGAAATCCCCCATACGAAGTTCAGAGCTAGCGCGCAGGGCCGAATCGAGAAACGCCCCATTCTGGAGCGTCAGTCCGCCCTCGATGGTCATGGCGCTGCCGCCGGGAATCTGCCAGCGAACGGTGCTCAGCAACGTTGTCGTTAGGGAAGAA
>JBEPZC010000102.1:0-4439 GCA_041641035.1 Candidatus Bipolaricaulota bacterium | reverse complement strand
TGGCTTCGGGAACATATGGCTATAGGCTTGTGGGTATAACCAAGAATGGAGTACGCCGTGTTGAGCTTGGCCGTCTACAGGTCAAGCAATCCAGCGGCGTTTCCATGTGGCAGAGGCAGAATGTGGGCATGTCTGGCGGGCATTAGTCTCGCAACGCTCGTTCAGATCTCAGCTATAGATTGTCAGCTGCACCCTCAAACGGCTGTAGTGAGTGTGCGCTTAGAGGTCTTTGATCTTTCTGGGAAGAGGGTGTTTTCGAGCGGGCCGGTGCCGGGAGCCACTTATAAATGGTATCTGCAGCGCGATGACGGCCGCCCCGTCGCTAATGGGGTCTATCTCTATATCTTCTTCACGCAGACGGCTGATGGCGCAGAAGCCCGCAGTTCGGTGGGCAAGATCGCCGTGCGGCGCTAAAGGGTATTGACTTTCTCCAGCAATTCTCTATAATCAAAGCGACAAGCAGACCTCTACCCTGTGTGAGGGGTGAGATGGACGAGGTTTCCGTTGAGCTGCGAGAGATCTCCAAACGCTTCGGCCAGACGCTTGCAGTAGATCGAGTGACGCTTCAGATCTACAAAGGGGAGTTCTTCTCGCTCCTAGGTCCCAGCGGCTGCGGCAAGACCACGACGCTGCGTATTATAGCGGGATTTGAGCGCCCCACCTCCGGCGAGCTCTTCATCAACGGTCGGCGCGCTACAGAGACTCCTCCCCAAGAGCGCGATGTCAATCTCGTCTTTCAACACTACGCGCTCTTTCCCCATCTGACGGTTGAACAGAACGTCGCGTTCGGCTTGGAGATGCAGAAGCTGCCGCGGGCTACGATCCGCGAGCGCGTCGGCAAGGTCTTAGAGCTTGTGCGCTTGGACGGACTTGGTTCACGTTTTCCCTCTCAGCTCTCCGGGGGGCAGCAGCAGCGCGTGGCCTTGGCGCGCGCGCTCGTACCTGAGCCGTCTGTCTTGCTCTTAGATGAGCCCTTGGGCGCGCTCGACCTGAAGCTGCGCCAGGAGATGCAGCTTGAGCTCAAAAGACTCCAGCGCGAGCTGAAGATCACCTTCCTGTACGTGACTCACGACCAAGAAGAAGCTCTCAAACTATCTGATCGCCTCGCGGTGATGCACGGCGGGCGTGTGCTCCAAGTTGGCACCCCCCAAGAGATTTATGAGCGCCCCGCGACACGCTTTGTCGCTGACTTTATTGGGGAGAGCAACTTCTTAGAGGGCCGAGTCGTGCACACCGCCGGCACGCGCGCCGTCGTACAGATCGGCCCGCTCCAGACCAACGTCTTGAGTGACTCCCCCTTGCAAATCAACCAGCCCGTTACCCTAGCGCTGCGCCCGGAGCGCATCCAGCTCTGCTTCCCCGATGAAGACAACAGCACCTGGACAGGGCTGGTCGAAGAAGTACTCTATGCCGGCAAAGAGACACGGTATCGTGTGCGCGTCTCCCCAGAGATCATATTGACAGTGAGCACTCCTGGTTCTAATGGCATCGCGGTCGGGGAGCGCGTCGGCCTGACATGGGCTCCTCAGAGCCTCCGCCTCATCCATTCGGCATGAACGCGCGCATTCTGCTCTGGCCGGGCTTGGCATGGCTGGTGTTGTTCTTTGCTGCTCCCCTGGGAATTATCCTGCTGATCAGCTTCGCTCATCGCTCCCCCCAGGGCATAGTGAGCTGGGGGTTCAACCTTGGAAATTATCTGCGCCTTGTGGATCCGCTCTATTGGACAGGGCCATTTGGGAATTCGCTCGTGCTGGCAGCGCTCACTACGATAGTCTGTCTCATACTAGGGTATCCTGTGGCGTACTCTATCGCGCGGCGTCCTGCCCCTCTGAAAAATCTCTTGCTCTTCCTCGTGATCCTGCCGTTCTTCACCAACTTCCTGGTGCGCATCTACGCGTGGTTTATCCTGTTGCGCCCGGAGGGCTGGATCGCCGGGGTGCTGCGCTCTGTCGGGCTGGATCTGGCACTATTGGGATCGCCCTTAGGAGTGCTCATCGGCTTGGTCTATGGGTATCTGCCGTTTATGATTTTGCCTCTGTATGCGACCTTGGAGCGCCTCGATGTGACGCTCGTCGAGGCAGCCCATGATTTGGGGGCCACGCGCTGGCAGAGCTTCTGGAGGATAATCCTCCCCTTGAGCCGCCCAGGCATGATCGCTGGGTCTGTGTTAGTCTTCATCCCTGTGTTAGGGGAGTTCATCACGCCCAAGCTCTTGGGTGGGGGCAAGGTCCCGATGTTCGGCGTGCTCATCGAGGAGAAGTTCTTAGGCCGAGTGCCCGACTGGCCTTTCGGCGCGGCGCTGGCCGTGACTTTGATGGCCTTGGTCTCGCTTGTCCTAGCAAGGTATTTCCATCAGGTGAAGGAGTCGCGATGGATCGGCTAAAGCGCCGAGTCGAGCAATTTATAGCGCTCGCGCTCGTGCTCGATACCCTGCTGACGTATATCTTTCTCTATCTGCCCATCGGTGTGCTCGTGCTATACAGTTTCAGTGCGAGCCGCTACGCCCTTGTGTGGGGCGGGTTCTCCCTAGATGCGTACCGAAGGCTTCTGACTGACCCAGAGATCGCTCCTGCGCTTGTGAACAGTATACTCGTCGCGTCGAGTGCGACCGCTATCGCGACGGTGCTGGGAACGGCGCTCGCGCTCGCCCTCGAGCGAGGGCGCGTGCGCTGGCACAGGGGCATCGAAATCTTGAGCTATCTCCCCATTGTGATCCCGGAGATCGTGATGGCTGTGGGGCTGCTGCTCTTCTTTGCGCAAGCGGTGCGGCCTTTGCTCAGCATAGGTGGGCTATCGGTCAGCCCCTTGCCCACCGTGATCGTGGGGCACGTCGCTTTTAGCATCTCGTACGTGATGGTCGTGGTGCGGGCGCGCCTGCGCGATTTGGACAAGTCCCTGGAAGAAGCGGCCTTCGATTTAGGAGCGACCTCGTGGCAGGTCCTGCGCCGCGTGACGCTCCCTCTGCTTGCTCCAGCAATCCTCAGCGGGGCGTTGTTAGCGTTCACGCTCTCGCTTGATGACTTTTACGTCACGTACTTTTCGACGACCGGAGGCAGCGGCTTCAAGACGCTCCCCCTCTACTTATATGCTTTGCAGGGGCGAGCGGCCATCCCCCCGCAGATGAACGCAGTCGCAACGCTGATGCTCTTCACCTCGCTCACGCTGATTGCGCTGGCGTTGCTCTTTCACCACCGCATAAGGAGGGCATAACCCATGACGCTCACGCGTCGCCTCACGGCTTTGGCCATGCTCAGCTTGATAGGCCTTGGAGCCTGCACAGGCAAGCAAGCTCCCCCAGAGCTCCATCTTTTCATCTGGGCAAATTATATCGCTCCTGAAGTCTATCAGCTCTTCGAGCAGGAGTTCGGCGTCAAGGTGATCGAAGAGAATTTCGACTCCAACGAGACGCTGCGCAGCAAGCTCCAAGCCGGTGCCACCGGCTATGATATCATCGTGCCTTCAGATTACACCGTCGAAGCGCTCATCGCGCAGGGGCTGCTCGCCGAGCTTGATCTCTCCCAGATCCCCAACTTCCAGCATATCTCCCCAAGATTTCGAGGACTCTTCTATGACCCCCACAACAGATACTCCATCCCCTATCTGTGGGGCACGACAGGGATCGGCTACAACGCCTCTAAGATCGAGACCCCCCCTGCAACGTGGGCTGAGCTCTTTGATCCTGCCCGTCTGGAAAGATACAGCAATCGCGTGAGCATGCTCGACGACCCCCGTGAGACCATCGGGGCAGCTTTAAAATATCTGGGGTATTCAGTCAACAGCACCGATCCCCACGCCCTCGAAGCCGCAAAGAACCTCCTGCTTGCACAAAAGCCCTATCTGGCACGCTACGACAGCGAAACCTATGATGATTTTCTGCTCACGGGCGATCTGGTCATCGCTCACGGCTGGAGCGGGGAGTTCGCCAAAGCGCGCTTAGAAAACCCAGATATTCACTATGTGATCCCCCGCGAAGGCGGCGTCATCTGGGCCGATAATCTCGCAATCCCCAAAAGCTCTCAAAGGGTTGATCTCGCCCATAAATTTATAGACTTTCTCCTGCGCCCTCACATCAACGCCACGATCGTCAATTACCTGCGCTACCCTAGCACCAACGAGGCCGCTCAAGCATATATTCTGCCAGAGATCCTCCACGACCCTGCTCTCTATCCCCCTGAAGAGATCATGGAGAAGCTCGAATGGATCAGAGATATCGGGGACGCTATAGCGCTTTACGAAGCCGTCTGGGATGAGGTGAAGAACCGCTAGAAATCGGGCAGAGCTGACACCGCCCGACGCCTCTCATCGTCGTCATCGTCGGGACAGCGCTTGAAACCCCCATAGACCACAAACTGATAATATTTCCAGATCACATCAATCGCGTGGAACCCCGCAATCTCTAACAGATTGAGTTGGATCTTCAGGGTGGACAGATTATCTCC
>JBEPZC010000101.1:0-4447 GCA_041641035.1 Candidatus Bipolaricaulota bacterium | reverse complement strand
CACGATTGCGTCCCAAGAAAATACGTCACGGTAGTTCCCTGAGCGATCCGCACGGAAAACCCTGATTGCTTGGCTGACTCGATGATCTTCGTCAGATCGCTTTCAATAGTGGGGAGCACAACACGATAGAACTTGCCTGCTAAAAGCAGCTGATCAGCCATGACTGGGGATATGGGGTCTTCCCGCTGAGCGAGGGAGAAGGCCACAAGGAGCAGCCACGGCGCAAGCATAAATACTCTGAGCATAAGGCTCCTTTCTACTTCTTGAGGCGCTTAGCAATGTTCTGGGCGATCTGGGCCCATTCGGCAGCGCTCACCGTCTGGTCGATATAGCTTGTCAAGGCCTGCGGGATCAGAGGGTTGCGTGCAAGCCGCATCTGCACCGCAGACTTGATCGCGTTCGCGTCTTCCAGCTTGCCACCGCCACGCACGTAGTCTTCCAAAGCCCCTGCGGCTTCTGTGATCGTCGTGTCAACGGCTTCTAGGGTGAGTTTGAGCGTCACCATCCCGAACCGAATCGTCAAGTTGATCGTCACGCCCTTGCTGGCCAACAGGGTCTTTACTTCTGACAGGGTCATCTTCCGTTCGAGGAGGTCGTCATTGATGACGTCGAGGGGAACGCCCTTTGTGAGCCCCTCGAAGGTCTTGTCCACCAGCATCGTGACGGGCAGCTCCTCAACGAGCGCTCGCCCGATGATCTGTAAGATTCCTTCCCGCAGCGAGATCGGGGCTGAAGATTGCTTCAATCGTTGGCAGAGCCTGAGCGCCGTGTCAGGGGTGATACGCTTGTCGGAAAACCCCTTAGCAAAGGCGGTCTGCAACGTCTGGAGATCGGAGACCCCCAGCTCCGCAAAGCATCTGTAGACGTCTTCAGGGGTCGGCTGAGCGATGGCTCCTCCCACAAGCAGTCCGAAGATCAGTGCACTGATTACCCAAAAGCGTCTCATGGCTGCTCACCTCGTGGCGCTATATATAATACTGAGTTGATCTTGTCGTCGAAGGTGTGGACGAACTCTGTGGCCCGTGGGTCGTAGACCCAGCGCGTGCCATCGACGATGAAGCCGTATTCATACCGACCGGGCTTGATATCTTTGGGGAGCCGGATCCACCAGATGCCGCTGCGATCTGGGCCATTCATGGGGATGGGCTCCCACAGCGTAAACTGGCTCGCGAGGCTGACGCTCTGAGCGTGCGGGTAGACCAAGCACAAGACGGTGGGATCATGGCAGGGCGCGACTGAGAGGTTGAGTCCCACCCACAAGCCGATCGCAAAGATCGCTGCGGCAGTGACCGCGCTCAAGCCAACCAAGCCCCAGCGTACCCGTCGAGGAGACTGGCGGCTCGGAAGCTCCTCAACGATCTCGTATTCCAGATCAGCGATTCGATCCCGGTGTGCTGCGGCGTAGTGGGTCAACGTCTCCCTGAGGAGATTCTCCAATTCGTGTTCATGCATGGCCTGTCACTCCTTTTTGCTCCAAAATACGCTTCAGTTGGGCTTTCGCTCGATGAAGTCTCGTCTTGACCGTCCCCTCTGGCAGCCCCAGGACTTCAGCGATCTCCTTGTAGTCTAAATCAGCATAGTAGCGCAACACCAGAGGCGCTCTATAAGCAGGCCCAAGCTGGTCTATTGCGTCTCGGATGATCTGCGTGCGCTCTTGTTGAGCGAGCTGCTGGGCCGGATCGCTCCCTTTCGTCAGGCGTGAAATATACTTTAATGGGGTGAAGATCCGTTCCCGGCGCAGCTTGTTCTTGCAGACGTTAGCAGTCACTGCAAAGATCCACGTTGAGAACTTCTTATCCAAGTGAAAAGTATGGAGCCCTTCATAGGCGCGAATGAAGGCGTCATGGGTCGCGTCTTCGGC
Source organism: Candidatus Bipolaricaulota bacterium (assembly GCA_041641035.1). GTDB lineage: Bacteria > Bipolaricaulota > Bipolaricaulia > RBG-16-55-9 > DRXL01 > JANXCC01. The sequence continues at coordinate 2,586 of JBEPZC010000101.1, read as the reverse complement.
ATCGGCAGGGTTGCCTAAGATGCCAATGGCAATTCCAAAGACAGCGTCCTTGTAGCGTCTCACGATTTCACCCCAGGCGCCGGTATCTCCATGGAGCGCCCGCTGTATTAACTCCAACTCCCCCTCACCCATGCGACCTCCCTTCGGACAAATTATATACAGACTCAGCAGAGCAAAGTTTCAAAATCTATTTTAATGCGGGCATGCCCTCCTCGCTATGGCGACATCTGTCATCTTTGGGCTGGACAAAAGCATCCCCACACATCCGACGGCCTTCCTTACTATATCTTTTCAGACTGTTTAGAGTTAACCGAGAGAGTCTTAATCTGGCTCAGGAGGTATGACTATGATCCGAGCCCTGACGCGACGCCTTGAACATATCTCGCTTCTCCTTGTGCTCTCGATCGTTTTGAGCAGTTGTACCCTTGCGCAAGCCCCATTGGCTTTCTTCGTTGCGACCCCCATCATTGGAGAAGCCCCGCTGACCGTCAGCTTTGACGCCTCAGGTTCAAGTGACCCCGACGGCACTATCACCCAGTACCAGTGGGACTTCCAAAACGACGGCACAATAGACGCTACTGGAGCCAAAGTTACCCATACGTACTCTGTCGCCGGTCTCTATGCAGCCGTCCTGACCGTCACCGACAGCACCGGGCTGAAGAGCTCCTTTACGCTCTTTATCACCGTGCTGGAGACGAGCATCTTCTTCTCTTCTGATCGTACCGGCGATATCGAAATCTTCAAGATGAACACCGATGGCACCAGCCAAGCCCAGATCACCAATTCCCCTGGGAACGACCTCTGGCCCGCTTTGGCCCCAAACGGACGCCTACTAGTGGCCTTCGCCAGCAATCGCACGGGAGATTTTGATATCTTTTCCATGCTCCCCAACGGCACCTTCCAAACGAACCTCACCCAACAGACGGGCAGCCACGAATTCCAACCGACGTGGTCCCCCGACGCCTCTAAGATCGCTTTTGCTACAAATCGAGATGGCAATTTCGAAATCTATACGATGAACGCCGACGGGACACACCAAGTCCGTCTGACGACCGTGACCCCACAGAATGCCTTCGCCCCACGTTGGTCGCCCATAAATCCCAATTTATTGATCTTTGTAACAAAGAACAACACCGCTCCAAACGCTCTCGACATCTGGAAGGTCAACGCTGACGGCACAGGCATGACTAATCTCACCAATCGCCCCAGCTTCGACGACGGGGCATCCTCACCAATCACAGGAATCCCCTCGCCACCTAGCTGGTCTCCTGACGGCACAAAGATCGCGTTCACGTCAAACTATGCGGGCAATCTGGACATCTTCGTGATGAACGCCGACGGCTCAAGCATCGTGAGCCTTAATACGTTCGCATCATCGAGCACAGCGAATCTCGCGACTTCTGATGAATTTGATCCCTTCTGGCTTCCTGGGGGGACCGAGATCGTGTTTGTCTCCGATCGAGACGGAAGCTATCAACTCTATAAAGTCAATCTCTCTACGGGCGCTGTCACACAATTGACGAGCACAGGAGGCAATCAGACGCCCGCGTGGGATTTGAACCTCCAGAGCATCAGCCCCACGCAGACCATTCCCAACAGATAGACGACCCAATCTCCAAGCTGCACGTAGAGCGTCGCGTGATCCTGCAGGAGGATCGTCTCCTGCAGGATCTGCTCTTTTTCAGAGCGCGTTGCAATGCGAACTCTCCCGTAGGGGTCAATCACCCCGGAGATGCCGCCGTTTGACGCTTGCGCGGTATAGCGCCCGGTCTCGACAGCACGAAAGACCGCCTTCGCAAAGTGTTGCTCTAATGCCTTCGATCCCTGAAACCAGGCATCGTTGGTAATGATCAAGAGCGCGTGGGCGCCGTTTCTGACAAATGCCCGACTGATCTGGGAGAAGATGGACTCAAAGCAGATCGGAGTGGCCAGCTTCCCCGCAGGACTGTGCAAAGGGCGAAACCCTTCCCCAGGCGTGAGCGCCCCCAACGGGAGCGGCCCAACAAGATTCTCTATCCCCAGCCTCCGCACCAGCTCGATCAGCGGAAAATACTCGGTGCTAAAGGGCACAAGCTGGACTTTGTCATAGAGATCAGATATCGTCCCCGTGGGCGCGATCAATGCTGAGGTGTTCAAGAGCTTGCCGTCGCGATAGTCGATCGTCCCCACGATGAGGGCAGCCTCAAGGCGCCGGGCATGATCCAGATAGGGCTGGAGCAGGTCTTGCTGCCGGAGCACATACGCGGGCACAATAGACTCGGGCAGGAGCACGATATCAACTTCTTTCTCATGAAGTTGCTCTAATTGCGAGAGATAGAGATCTTGAATCTTTTGAAGTTGTGCGGGGTCGCTGCGAGCGCGCTGTGAAACGTTGGAATGGATAATAGCAAGGCGCAGCGCATGGCCTTCGATAGAAGAGAGAAGCTGCCCAGTCCCCCAGCCCCAATCGAGCGCGATAAGCCCAACAGCGAATACCCCATACAGAAGACGTCGCTCACGCAGAGCGCAATAGATCAGAAGATTCACGAGCACAATGAGAAACGAGAGGCCCCATGTCCCAGTCAGCGAAGCGATCTGAATGAGCTG
>JBEPZC010000100.1:0-4496 GCA_041641035.1 Candidatus Bipolaricaulota bacterium | reverse complement strand
GTCTCTTTTTTGTCTGGGTTCTCAAAGATCTTCTTCGTCGGCCCGTACTCGATGAGCCGTCCCAGATAGAGAAACGCTGTAAAATCCGAGACGCGTGCCGCTTGCTGCATATTATGCGTGACGATCACGACCGTGTAGCTTTCTTTCAGCTCGAGCATTAAATCCTCGATCTTCGCTGTAGCAATGGGATCGAGGGCTGAGCACGGCTCGTCCATGAGGATGACCTCTGGCTCAACCGCGAGCGTGCGGGCGATGCAGAGTCTCTGCTGCTGCCCCCCGGAGAGATCCAGGCCGCTCTTCTTGTGCAGATAATCTTTGACTTCGTCCCACAGGGCTGCACGGCGCAGCGCGCGCTCAACATGCGCCTCCAAGTCCCCCTGAAATCCATTAATTCTCAGGCCGAACGCGACGTTCTCGTAAATAGACTTGGGAAACGGATTGGGCTTTTGGAAGACCATCCCGATGCGACGGCGCACCTCAACGGGATCGACATCAGGATCATAGATGTTCTTGCCGTGATAGAGGACCTCCCCGCTGATGCGCACTCCGGGGACGAGATCGTTCATGCGATTGAAGCAGCGAATGAGCGTGCTCTTCCCACAGCCTGAGGGCCCGATGATCGCCGTGATCTTATTTTTGGGAATATCGATGCTGATCGAGTCCAGCGCTTGCTGTTTGCCGTACCATAAGCTGAGCCTGCGCGTCTGCAGGATGGGCGCTCCCTCAGACCCCGGACGCTCCACCTCCACGCGCGGCTGCGTCACTGTCGGTGTTCTCACTCCCTACCACCTCCTCTGGAATCTGATGCGCAAGAAGATCGCCAGGCCGTTCATCACCAATAAGATCGCCAAGAGCACGACGATGGCCGCCGCGGCAATATTGGCGAAGCCGTCCTTCGCCTCGCCTATCCACGTGAAGATCTGGATGGGGATCACCGTGAAGTAGTTCCACAATCCAGGAATGAAGGTCAGATATTGGAACGCGCCGAGCAATATGAGCAAGGCGGCTTCACCGATAGCCCGCGACAGCGCGATAATCAAGCCCGTCAGAATCCCTGGCAGGGCATAGGGGAGCACATGGAAGCGCACCACCTGCCAGCGCGTCGCGCCGACGGAATAGGCAGCGTGTCGGATCGAATCTGGAATAGCGCGCACTGCTTCACGCGACGCGATGATCACCATGGGCAAGATTAACAAGGTCATGGTCAGCGCCCCGGTGATGAGCACGCGATCCATCTTGAGCGCCCGCGCCAAAATCTCTAAGCCGATAATCCCATAGATCACCGAAGGGACACCAGCGAGATTGAAGATCAACAACTGAATGAGATCGGTGAGCCAGTTCTTCCGGGCGTACTCTTCTAAGTATAAAGCCGCGCCGACGCCCACAGGGAGCGCAAAGAGCGCCGTCAGGCCGACTAGATAGAACGAGCCGACGATGGCGCTTGCTAATCCGGCTTTCTCTGGGGAGTTGGAGTCATAGCTGGTGAGGAAGTCCCAGATGGCGCGCCCCCAGCTGCGCTGGATGGGAATCTGCGCCGTCTGCTCCGCAGGAAGCGCAACAGTGAAGAGTTCCCCGTCGCGCTCGATCTGCACGGCAAGCGGGCCGGGCTGGGCTCTCTTTTGGGCCGCGACGATCAGGGCTTCCCACGCTTGGCGCGCACCCGTGACAGGGATATCTTCGATCTGGACTACAATATCGCCGACGCGCAGCCCAGCGCGAAAGCCCAGACTCTCCTGGGGGAGATAGTCTATAACGAAGCGCATCGTGCCTGTCTGCGGGTCCATCTGAGGGAGAAGATCCCCGAAGATCTGCGCAGGGTCGCCGCTGATCCAGCCGATGGGCAACGTATCGGTGGGCAATCGCGCGATGGCCTCCCACACCTGCGCCGAACGGAAGACAGTCTCAGAGCCAATGCGAATGATCGCGTCAAATTCGCGAATTCCTGCGCGAGCGGCGGCGCTGTCTGGGGAGAAATCGGTCACGATGACATAGGGCAGATTCTTCGCGTCCCACTGGATGACCATAGTGGAGAGCACCAAGCCTGCTCGGGAGGCAGCGCGCATAGCCATCAGCGGGCGCGCATTGATCAGAATATACACGATCAGGGCGGCCAACAAGGCGAAGCTGATAAGAATCGTGCTGAAGGTGAGTGAACCGAAGAAGGCACTCTTGGTCTTGCGCCAGACCAGCGAGCGTCTTTGGATGTGCAGGGATTGACTCATTCGTACTGCTCCCGAAAGCGGCGCACGATCCAATAACTCAAGATATTCAAAGACAGCGTGATCACAAAAAGCAGCGCGCCGACGGCGAAGATCGTCGCCCAGATGAACGCGCCTGCTTCGGCATCTCCCGTGGCGACGTTGACGATGTGCACGGTCAGGGTTTCTAAGGGCTTGAGCAGATCGGGAGGCCACGTCGGCACGCGCCCGGCAGCGATCGCCACGATCATCGTCTCGCCGATGGCGCGTGACATCGCTAAGATGAACGCGGCCGAGATCCCCGACAGAGCCGCAGGCAAGATCACCGAGCGGATCGTCTCGTATTTGGTTGCTCCCAGGGCATAGGCACCCTCGCGCAGCGACCGCGGCACCGCGTAGATCACGTCTTCACTGAGCGATGACACCAACGGGATGATCGCGATCCCTAAGACGATCCCCGCGCTGAGCGCATTCCAAAACTGAATGTCTGGGAGCACGGAGCGCAACAGCGGCGTCACAAAGAGCAGCGCGAAATACCCATAGACGACAGTGGGGATGCCCGCGAGAATCTCTAAGATGGGTTTTGCTACTTTTCGCACGCGCTCGGAGGCGAATTCACTGAGATAGATAGCGCTGAGTAGCCCAATGGGTAGCGCGACGATCAACGCGATCCCGGTGATGATGAGCGTGCCCACGATCAGGGGCAAAGCCCCGTAGGATGGAGTGGAGACGTCCGTAGGGGCCCAGCGTGTGCCCCCTAAGAACTCCCACAGCGAGACCTTTGCGAAGAAGATCCCTGAACCAGCGACAAAGAGCCACATAGTAACCGTGGTGACAACGACGGCTAAAAAAGCGCAAGCGAAGAGCACCCCTTGTACAATGCGCTCTCTGAGATGCCGGCCTGGGGGAGCGTGCAAGGCAGGCTGATACGCCGTTGGCTTCATGGCTCTTATCACTTCTATATAGTTTTTCTCACAAAATTATAGCACCCTAGCCAGGGGGCGGTCAAATGGGAGGGAGGGGGACCGAGCTCCCCAAGGTCAGGGTTCCCCTGGGGAGCTCGGCGTTCGGGGTTGGCTCACTTGCAGTGCTCCTTGTACTTGTTGCGGATATCCGTGAGCGAAAGCCCACTATAGTTGCCCCCAAAAGCCGTGCCGGTGATGCGCTTGGCCCAGCAGGTGCGAGCCTCTTCGCGCACCTCACGCGGCGCCGGGAGATATCCAGCTTTGTTGAGCATAAACTGCTGATTGCCCAGGCGGCTCTCGTCCAGATAGAAATTAATGAACTCGTCTACAGCGGGGCGCTCGCCGCTCTTCTTGTTCACATAGATGAAGAGCGGTCGGCTTAGGGGTTGATAGCTAAACCCCAAGATCGTATCAACAGTTGGGAGGATGCCCTTGCACTCCCCGCCCTTGTTCTCCAAGGGCTTTTTGCCGTTCTTGGCGCGGCGCTCGTTGATCTCTTTGAGCACGTCTTGGGGGGTGCTGATCAAGTCGCGGCGCGGATCGATCGCGACGGCCTGCACCAACTGGGTATTGTGCACGAAGAAGTTATAGCCAAAGTACGTGAGAGCAAAGGGATTGGCTCCGGTCTGTTGCGCTAAGAGCTGATCCTCTTCGGTGCCGAAGTAGTCCTGGCGGGTGTCGCCCTCTTTGCCGTTGATGGCCGACGTGAAGAAGTCGAACGTCCCTGAAGTTTCGGCAGCGCCGGAGAGCGTGATCTCAGCGTTGGCGAGAGTGCTGCGAACTTGGTTCCACCTCGTGATAAATTTTTCGGCCTCTCTGGCCCACAGCAACTCCAACTCCCCAACGGTCAGGCAGACGGGGGCGTTGCCGAAGATCTGCGTCTTCGTGCTGACGGCGACGGTCAGACCGTCAAGGGCGATCAACAACTCAATATATTCGATGCCATTTTTGGACGCGGTCTCGATCTCGGATTGTTTTATAGCACGCGATGCATTGCTGATGTCGGTCTCGCCGGCGACGAACCGCCGAAACCCGCCGGAGGTGCCGCTGACAGCTACAGTGACATTCACGTCCGGGCGGACCTTCTTGAACTCCTCGGCCATCGCTTTTGTGACGGGGGCCACGGTGCTGGAGCCATCAGCCAAGATATTCTTGGAGTCCTTGGGAGCCCCCGGTTGCCCCAGAACCGACAAGACGACCGCCCCAACAACCAAGAACGTGACGAACGCCACGCGCCTCACAAGAGATGCGCTGTATATCATATTTGTCCTCCTTTTAGTATAGTTTGATCGTGATCTATATAGATCACGGCGTAAGTATACACAAAGGGGGG
>JBEPZC010000099.1:0-4528 GCA_041641035.1 Candidatus Bipolaricaulota bacterium | reverse complement strand
CGCTGAGCACGAGCGCGCCGTACAGCGTAGTGAGTGCCTTGCCGAGGCTGGCGGGCAGGGGAGCGTGAGTTCTCCTCCCCTAGTGGGTGTGGCCCATAAGACCGAGCTCAGTAAGAAGCAACTTGTCTTCGGTATCGCATTTGTAAACGACTCCGAGGGCCAAAGATTAACTGTGAAGAACCAGCTTTTTTTAGCATAGATCGGGCACGACCCACAGGTCTTGGCCGGATTCTAGAGGGGTGAGCACGGTGCAGCGCCGTTCACCCTGGCCTTCTAGGTGGAGCCGAACAGTTCGTCCCACTGGCACAGTCACTGTCAGCCATCTTCGGCTCACGGAGAGAGTGCGCTCAGGGAGATCGGCAGCAGTCACTTTGATGTAATCAGATTTTCCAAAGACGCTGAGGTCGATGTGTACGTCGGCGGAGTCAAGGATTTCTCTTAGATCGTGAGCGCGCCAGCCCTCCGTGTCTGCCGATAGGCCACTGCCCCAGACGCCTCTCAGCACTTCTAAGTCAGTCAGGCTCATGATACCATCGCCGTTGAAGTCGAAGCGCGAGTAGACGCTCTCAGGGACTGGGCACGCTGTGGGATCGGCATCATGCACACATCCGTCGCTGTTGAGGTCTTTCTTGCGATGAGAGGGAGAGCCGTCGAGATAGTTGAGTTTGCCTGCTGCATAGAGCAGTGCATCGCGAAAAGCACGAAAATCTCGCATATCTATATTGCCATCGCCGCGTAGTCCGTCAGGGCATAGGGGCTCGATCTCGCGCCCGGAAGCGTCTACTCTGAGATTGCCGTCGTGAGTGCAGTCGTCCACGTCGACGAGCGCGCGTTGGACAGGCTGGCCAGGACGGAGCAGATCAAGAGCGATGAGCGCGCCGAAGGCATCAATTCTGGGGGCGGGGTTCTCGTTATTTGGGCCGCGCCCCCCAGCGCTCTCCGGCTCAATCGCTTGGGCTGATCTGCGCAGAAGCTCTTTGATCTCTGAGATCGTCAAGCTTGAATCGAGCGCCAGGAGATAGCTTACCAAGCCGGTGACGTGTGGTGCGGCCATCGAGGTGCCGTCGAGTGTGTCGTACTTCTCTTTCAAGACTGTGCTTAAGATTCGCCCGCCTGGAGCAGAAAAGTGCCCGCCGACGTTAGAGAAATCAGATTTTCTGTGATTTTGTTCGCCGGGCAAAATTGCGTCGAACGATTCGATCACGAGAATATTCTCAGATCGCTTGAAGAGTTGGCCGTCGATCTCCAAGTCTGGAGCGAGGGCGGCCCAGTTGAGCGGGCTAGCCCACTGCGCGTGAATCTCTTCAGGGTACCCAAAGCGCTTGGGGCTGTCGTTGCCTGCAGCAGCAATAAAGAGCACATCTGGATAAGCTGCCGCTAAGCGTCTCATCAGTAAGCCGTGCCTAACGACGAGCTTCTGCGCTTCTGAGTCTATATTGGGGTTGACTTTGAGGCGCGTGTTGATCGGCCAATTGTAGCTCATGCTGATATTGACGACGCGAATTTCCGGGAAGTTTCTGAGCAAGGCCGCAAGCGTCTCGATCAATATCTCCCAGGCAGTGCGCCAGTCTTGCCCTTGGGGGATTTTCGGTGAGATGCCGATCATCTGGGCGAAGGGATTGACTCCGTCGATGCCCAAGCTGTTGTTGAACGCCGCGCCAATGATGCCTGCGACGTGCTGGCCGTGATAGTTTGTCATAGCACCTGGCTTGGCCTTGCCATCGTCGCCGAGCATCACGGTTTTGAGATTTTTCAGATCAGGGTGATCGTCTATACCGTCGCCGTCGCGGTCCTCAAAGCCGGCGTCAAGAATCCCAACGAAGAATCTCTGCCAATGTCCGGTGCGCTTCACATAATCGTTGAGATTCCAAAGCTGTGGGACTCTGATTGCTTCCAAGCCCCAGTTGCCATCGGTCTCTTTCCCAGAAGAAGCAGGCCAATTCCAGCGCCAGGGGTTGGGATTGAAGCCTGACGGCACATCCGAAGAGTTATCTTTGACGACGGGGTCCTGGGCGGTGCTGGGTGCAGGAATGAGGGCTATAAGAAAAGTTTCCGGTGGCGGCTCTGCATGGCGAGGCCTGCTCATCGTCAAGAGAAGTGCCAAAAAGAGTAGACGCAGCGTGCGGTCCATCCCGCTCCATTATAGCGAGATGAGCGCACGCTGTGAAGAGCGATCCAATCAATTAAACTCTACTGGGCACGAGCTCAGACATCAGCTCAGCTATCTCCGTCAAGCCCTGAGCGCTGAGCACCTCAATATGGCGGCGATCGCGTCGGATGAACCCACGCTTGGCAAACTCGCAGAGCGCCTTGGAGACTGTTTCGGGCGTGCTGCCAACCAGCTCAGCGATGTCATAATTGCTCAGAGCCAGCACGCCATCATCATCGTCGCAGCACCCAGGGAGAAGATTCCTGCACGAACGTTCGTAAGCCTGCCCCCCCCCCCTCAGACTGCACGAATGTCTGCTTGTGATGCAAATAACTAAGCAAATACGCGATTCGCTCCTCGAGCCCCGCGTGCAGCGCATGGCTGAGACGCCGCTGCACCGCTCCAGTGGTCTGAGAGATCCGCTGACTGACAGCTAGAGCGATCTGCGGGAGGCGCCGGATCAAATCAAGTAGATATGCGCGTTCGATCCAAACAACTTGCACAGTGCTCATAGCTTGGGCGAAGGAATCAAAGGTGGGTTCACGAGCTAAGAGAGGGCGCGCACCGAGGAGCTCGCCGGGGCCTCGTAGGTCTACGGCGGCGACCTTGCCGCGCATGGTGCGGCGCGCGACCTTCACCCAGCCGTGACAGATCAAATAGCATCCCGAGACGGGCTGGCCCTGCTCCAGCAAGATCGTGCCACGACGATAGGTGACCGGGCGCAATAAGGGGCTGTCGTCCTTACAGAAGTGATGGAGCAGGCAGTGTTCGTTGGGGCAGAAAGGCTGAGGGCTTGTGCGCTTTGGGGAATCCGCGAATTTTATGGCCATGGCACACCCCCTTGGGACCTCTCCCCCGCCTCTCTTTTTTGGGGGATTTGAGTTAGGTCTTTTGTTTTTCAATCTCGTCCAAGTATCTCTCGACGGCCTCCAGCACGAGGAAATTAAGCGATCGTTTTTGCTCTTGCGCGATCTTTTTGAGGCGCTCCAGCAGCTGTTCGTGGCGCTTCTCTTTGGGTATATAGACCGTGAGCTGCCAGGGCGTCTCACCGTTAATCCGTCTCACCGTGTCACCTCATTATACTCCAATGAAGTCTACTTGAGAAGTCTCGGCTCAACCTTAATGGAGCTTAAGTTTTTCCTTAATCTTGCTTAAGTTCTTTCTTAAGCAAGCCGAAGCTTTTTCTTAAGCGAGCTTATGGTCAGGGGCAGGGGGTGGCGCTAGAGTGGGGGTGCAGCGTGCGATCCATCCCAAAATCCAGACGAAAGGGGTGAGAGATGGAGCAGAACGCTAGAGTAGGGGCGAACCGCAGTGTTCGTCCAGAAGCTAGATCAAATCTATAACACAAAAGGAGGAGATGCAGATGTTCAACAGACTCTACAGATTGAGCCAAGCGGCCAAGATCGGTGGGGCAGTACTGATGTCGGCTTTGCTGCTGTGGGCGACTTCGGGAGTGCAAGTAGTCAGCCAGCAGGCTCAGTTGCCTACCAGGAACCAGATCGTTCAGGGGCTTGAAGCAAGACTGGCAACCCTGACAGCATCAGAAGGGGATATTCTCGATGTCGAGAGTGCGGCGTTCTATAGTGATCCTGGCGTGTTGGCAATGGCACTCATCCCCAATCACGTCTCTTCACGATCTTGGCAATTGGTTCTAAGACTTATCCAAGGCGAGGAAGTGGGAGCGGTGCCGATCGGAGCTCTCTATCTTGAAGGAGACTGGCCAGATCCAGACTTTCCGCTGAAGGCCGGTTTATACACAATAAAACTTAAATCAGATTTCTCTGTCGTAGCTGTTGCAGAGGGCAAAGAGGTTGAGATCCCTTGTGGGTGTTGGACATATGGGCCTCCTCCTACCTTTCGAGGAGATCAACCCCCTCCTTTGATCACTAGCTTCAGCGTAGGCTATCAGCCAGAAGCTACAGCAGCTATACTTGATAGCCTGAATCTTCTAACGTTCCTAACCATCGTCAGTCTTCTTCTCAGCGCTGCTTCGCTCGCTGCTACTATCTATTTCGGGCTGAATCCGCCTAAGTGTGGTGGCGGGCTAATAAGTACGTGGGAGTAAGTGCGCGTGAGAGTGGGGCTGTTTGTCTTGACAAAGCAGCTCCACTCATGTTACTATTTTTGTGGGGAGCAACGAATGATGAGGGAACAAACGTGGCTTGTAGTATTGGCTGTTATTATGGCCATAACCACACTTGTGGCTAGTGTAATGCTGATTTTGCATTTCCAAGGCTGGATAAAACTTCCTTTTGATGATCAGCGTGTTTTAATGATCAATTCTGCAATAGTTACTATTAACGCGCTGGTCGTATCGGTTTTGGCGTGGTTGCACAGAAAAAGAAAATAACAGTTGGACCTGCACGAGGTGCTCCGGAC
>JBEPZC010000098.1:0-4566 GCA_041641035.1 Candidatus Bipolaricaulota bacterium | reverse complement strand
TACTGGAAACGCCCCAGCGCTTCCTCGAGATGCTCACTTCGCTCACCGCGGGGTATCGTCAAGACCCTGCGGAGCTTGTGGCTGGGGCGATCTTCCCCGTCAAGTACGACCAGATGATCGTCGTGAAGGATATTCTCTTCTATAGCCTATGTGTACATGGAAAGTCGAGGGTCTATACACCGCAAGGGGCGCGCTTTGCTCAAGACGTGCGCCCTGGCCAGCAGCTGCTGACTCTTGACCCTGAGCGCAAAGAAGTGCAGCTCACTGAAGTTCTTGCTGTCTCCCAAACCAAGCACCGCGAACGCTATCACCTTGTGTTTGAGGGGGGATACGACCTCCTCGCTACAGGGGAACATCCGGTCTTCGTGTTTGATAGAGGTTTTATACCTGTGCGCGAAGTGCGCCCTGGCGATGTAGTGTGGGGAGTTCATCCGAAGAGGATTCGACGCCCTGAGTACCTCCCTACTCTTAACTATTCCCTAGGGTATGTGCTTGGTGCCCTGGCCAGTGACGGCTCCGTCGATGGCGGACGCCGCCTGCGCCTCGAAGTCAACGATCCTCTCTTTGCAAGGAGGTTTGCTACTCACCTGAACAGGGCATTTGGGATCAAGGCCAAGGTCGAGAAGTTTCAAAAACCCAGTGGCTTCTTGCATCGCCTTGTAGAACAATATCGGGTTCGAGTTTGCAGCTCTTTCTTGACGGATTTGGTAACTGAGCTTTTGGGAGGGGAAGTGCGATCCAAGGCATTTCGCTTCCCAGAAGTGGTTCGGGATAGCTATGAGACCATGCAGGGATTCCTCGACGGCTACATTGATGGGGATGGCTATCGGATCAAGAATTCTCAGGCGCACATGATTGTCAGTGCCAATCAGACGTTTCTGACGAGATTGGCTGAGATATTAAATACCACGGTTGGGCACCGGAGTCCTGGCATTGGCACAGTCTATGTTTCACCTCGCTGGTTTGAAGCACGCCGGACTTCAAAAGGATTGAAACGAGGGTTTGTTCCAAAACCACAAACCCATCTCTTGCAGGCGACCCTAGAGCGAATACGGACACGCACCTATCGTGTAGAATCGGTGGAACGGCAGCAGGCGACCCTGAAATCCTTCACTATGTATAATTTTGAGTGTGCGCCTTACAATTCTTATATAGTCAATGGCATCTTGGCACATAATTGCGAACATCATATCCTGCCCTTCTTTGGCAAAGCCCACGTGGGCTACATCCCCGACGGCCGCGTGATCGGCATGAGCAAGATCCCCCAGATCGTCGAGCACTTCTCCAAGAAGCTGCAGCTCCAGGAGCGCATGAGCGAGGAGATCGCGGATTTTTTGATGGAGACGCTCACTCCCAAAGGAGTCGGCGTGGTCGTCGAGGGGTTCCATCTGTGCATGGCTATGAGGGAACTGCAAAAAGACGCCCATCTTGTGACCAGTGCTGTCAAGGGGATCTTCAGAAGAGACCCGCGCACCCGCGCCGAGTTCATGCAGCTCATCGGACGGCCTTAGTCGCCTTGCTTGGTCTGTTTGGGGATATAGGAGACCGTGAACTCTGCCAGTACCCCGCTGAAGTCCTTAGGCGGCCCGCCAACCCTTTCAGAAAAATGCTCCCATGGCCCAGACCACGGCGACCACATATACCCAAACGATGCGCGCAGCGTGATCACATCCGTCAGCACGAACTCGATCCCGACGCGGGGTATCGCGAAGAAGAAGACTCTGCGCAGCAGCGTGTCGTGCGCTTCCTGCACGATGGACTCGAAATTCTCCCTATTCATGGCCCGTTGGCCCAGGAGCAGCGTCGCTGTGCCCACGCCCACGCCACCACTCGCAAATCCCCGCAATGCAGGGATTCTCTCAGAAAGCGTCCAGCGCCTATCGAGAAATACACTGAAGGAAAAAAGCGAGAGGGTGACGCGTCGTGAGCCGCGCTCTGCTCCGACAGAACCTTCCTCAAGCGTCAGGCCCACAGGAAGCCATTCGACCGCGCGCATCCGCGTCCAGCTGCCCGTCATAGTGATGGGTGACGCGATTGCGGGGAAGTCGTTCTTCTGCAAAACGCCGTTGAGATCACTTAGATTGAGATAGAACATCCCAGAGACTGGCTCAAAGATTGGAGCCGGTGACTGTTGAGCAAGCGCTGTTCCGGCCCACAGCACAACTCCCAGAAGACAGATCGAGTGTCTCATAGAGACCTCCTTGGTGATTCTTTAATGCTCATAGCCACGATCTGGCAGAACAATGCTCTCCGGGCCAAGCTGCATGGTGATGCCTTCTTTCGCAGGCACGACCCGCCCGATCACGGTGAACTCGCACACCCGCCGCGCTTCAAGGAGTCCCTTTTGGGGGAGCGTAAACAGCAGCTCAAAGTCCTCTCCGAAAAAGAGCCCCATCTCGAAGAGCTCGTCTTGATCGCGTGCTAGTTCTTCGACCTCGAGCGCAAATGGGATCACCGTCGCGTCAATCTTGAAGCCGACTTGGCTTGCTGCTCCAAGCTGATAGAGTGAGCGCGCTAATCCGTCGGAGATATCTATCATGCTGCTGGCCAAGGGCGCGAGCGCCTGCCCCTCAGCGAGTCGAGGCGTAAAGCGCAAAAGCTCATTGGCTTGCTCGTACTCTTTCGCTTGAAGCAGCCGTAGGGCTGCGGCTGTGCGCCCCAGATCACCCGTCACGCAGACTAAATCTTCAATGTGGGCGCCGGAGCGCAAGACGGGCTTCTGCGCCTCACCCAAAGCTGTCGTGACGATCGTCAGCTCGCTGTGTCGGTCGGTATCACCGCCGAGTAAGTTGGTCTGGCACGCCTTGCAGCACGCTAAGGCTCCGTTTAAGAGTTCTTCTAAAAATTCTTTATCGAACTCCGGGGCTCCCAGGGCGATCACGACTCCCAGGGGCCTGCCGCCCATCGCCGCGATGTCGCTCAAGGAGACAGCTACAGCCCGCCAGCCGATAGTGTATGCCGTCATTCCCTCAGGGAAATCCGTCTGACGATGGAGCATGTCCGTCGTCAATAAGAGATTAGTCTTTTTGAGGGGAATGAGAGCGCAATCGTCGCCGATGGGGAGCTTTTCTCGCAAAAATTTTATGACGTCGCGCTCGCGCATGATTTTCACTATAGCACAGTGTGCCGTGCTTGCCAAGGGTGCAAGCATCTTATACAATTTCTTCTACCGACTTTTTCTAGCTCGGCCTAAGATTGCAATGAGAATTACACCGAAGAGGTTTTTATGAACAGACTTCGATGGGTCGTCTGTCTGGTCGTAGTGCTCGGAGGGAGCGTTCCAGCGGTGAGCAGCTCACCTGTGCTCTCTGCTCAGTATGATCCTATGGTGTTCGTACAGGTGAACGATGCTGTGGCGCGCAATGCTGTGTGCAACGACGGGACACCGGCGGCGTACTACGTGCGGCGCGGCCAGGGCACAGGGAGCCATCGGTGGGTGATCCATCTTCAAGGAGGCGGCATGTGCTATAGTGGAGCAACGTGCCAGCAGCGCTCCGTGAGCATGCCGCTCTTGATGACCTCCAGGGGGTTACCCTCGATGAGAACGGGCAGTGGCGTGCAATCCCCCTCAGCTTATGATAACCCTGACTTTTTCAATGCCAATCATGTATATGTGCATTACTGTAGCTCTGATCTGTGGAGCGGTGACCGAGAGGCAACTGCCGAGAGCGGCGGCTGGCACTTTCGTGGGGCGCGCATCGTCCGCGCGGTCATTGACGATCTCATGAACCCCACGATCACGCCATCGCCCAATTTAGCTGATGCTACTGAGGTTCTCTTCTCTGGGGGCTCGGCAGGCGGAGCCGGCGTGATGGTCAACCTCGATGAGGTAGCCGATCGGCTCCCCCACGCGACCGTGCGCGGCCTCAATGACGCCGGCTGGGCCGTAGATATAAGACCCTATGAGAGCTCGATCCCCTCATTTCTTGCCCAAACTCAGCAGGGATATGCCCTGTGGAGGGGCGTGGTTGACGCCTCCTGCGCTGCAGCCAATCCCGGCGCTGAAGGCCGCTGCTATATTGGAGAGTACGCCTATCGCTTTCTCTCCACACCCCTCTTCGTTCAGCAAGCTCAATTTGACGGGGCCATACTCAGGCTGCTGGGGGTCACGCCGCCGCTCGATGACGAGGAGCGCGCCTATATGCTTGAATTCGCAGCTGCCGTGCGCAAGTCGCTTGAACCTGTGTCCGCGGCCTTTAGCCCGGCAACCGCCACTCACGCCATCGCGGTCAATGAACAATTCTGGAGCTTGCACATTGGCGGTCACTCGCTCCGCGAGGTGCTCGGCAATTGGTTCTTCGGTCGGCCTGGGCCGATCAAGCTGATCGAGGTGAGGTCGCCCTGAGCATCAGCTGGGGTCGCCGTGCAGGATAGAAGCGATTTGTCTTTCCAACTTGGGGTAGTGTGTGCCGCGCCAATAGAGCCTATGGCAGCTTGAACAGAGAAAATACTCATCGTGCTCCGCGGCAACTTTAGGGGGGATTTGCTCCAGAACTTCTGTCTTCTCTGCCGGCACCAGCACACCGTTGCAGACTAAGCAACGTCGGAACGGGTCTATGAGAGTCT
>JBEPZC010000097.1:0-4571 GCA_041641035.1 Candidatus Bipolaricaulota bacterium | reverse complement strand
CGTCTCCATCTCGTCATAGGAGCGCACATCCAGCCCAATCCCCAGCTCGGCTTCGAGCTCCCGAATGCGACTTCCCCCACGCCCCAAGATCATAGGGATTTGGTCTTCGTCAACGTAGAGCGTCGCTTGGGTGTCCGAGCGAATCTCTACCGTGAACGGCCCGCGGATCACACGCCGCAGCTCGTACTCTAACGCCTGCGCCGCCAATCTCCACACGGGTTTTTCGCTCACGACCTCTTTCACCGGCATGACGACGACCTGCTCGCCGAAGCTGTAGATCTCATAGACCAACCCTTTGGACTCAAATTCCCGGATCTCGATCACCGGGCGGGCCAAGTCTGTGTCCCCCATCCCACTGGGGACTTTCACGGTGAACTCCACTTCATAGATCTCCTTGACGTCGCCGGCTTCAATGAAGACGACCGTGTCCACGACCTGGGGGATCATCCCCAAATCCACGCGCCCAATGAGTCTTTGCACGGCATCAATGCCGCGCGTGGCGTGCACCACCCCGATCATCCCCACCCCGGCTAACCGCATGTCGGCAAAGACTTCAAAGTCTTCGTCCACCCGCATCTCGTCAAAGATCGTATAGTCGGGTCGGACGAGCAATAACACGTCGGCGGTCTTCTTCATCTCGCCGTTGAGGGCAGTATACTGCGTGATCTCCTCCGACAGCTCCAAGTCCCTTGGCTTTTCCATGGTTTTGAGGATCCAGCCCGATTCTTGTAAGTATTCAGCGATCCCCTGCACAAACGTGGATTTCCCCGCCCCTGGCGCCCCCGAGACTAAGACGCCGCGCGAGCGCTCGCGCAGCCGCTCCTTCAATAAGTCCGCGTAACGGTACTCGTCCAGCTTCTTTCGTATGACCGGGCGGACAACAGTAATCTCTAAAGCATCGCTGAAGGGCGGACGGGCGATAGCAATGCGCAAGTTCTTGAGCTGGACGACCGTGCTGCCCCCAGCGTCCATCTCGATGAACCCCTGAGGATGCCCCTTGGCGACCTCGACGATCTCCCGGGCCATCCGCTCCAATTCTTTTTCGGTCATGGGCTCGTCGCGCAGGGGAACGACCTTCATCCGTCCCGGAGCGCCGCGCTTGGCTTTGGGACGCGCCTTAGCACGCAAGTGCACCGACATCGTTTGGTCATCGAAAAACTGCATGATCGAGAGCTGCTCTATGACACGCTCCTCGGGAGCAGCTCCCAAAAACTGCATGGGCAGGCCTTGAGCCTCGCTGACCAACGCTTGGCTACGGCTGCTCGTCAGCAAGATAGCGTTCTCTTCCTCAGCGACGGCGCGGACCATCGCGTGAATCTCACCGGTCTCCATCAGGCGCAGCGGATCAAACCGCGGGCGATCTCCCTTGAAGACCAGCTCGATCTGCCCCTCCCACGCAAGCTGCTGCAATCGCTTCAGCTCATTCAGCCCGGTGTAGCCCGTCTCCTGGCCGCGCACCGCTTGGGCTTCCAAGAGCGCTAACACTGCATTGGGCACGATAAACACAGCGTTGGGGAATTTGTTCTGGCGAACCCCTTCAGTGATGCGCCCGTCCACAATGACGCTGGTGTCGAGCACGTAGCGCTCGGTTCTGTCCTTCTCAGACATATCTCTCTCCTAAAAGAGCGGCGACTTTCTCTAAAAACTCCCTGTCTTTCTCTGTGAATGCGTTCACCGTGTCGCTGTCAATGTCGATCTCACCCAGCACTCTTGTGCCCTTCATAATGGGCACGACGATCTCCGATTTCGTAGAGGGGAAGCACGCCAAGTATCGAGGATCGGCATGGACATCGCCGACGATAACCGTTCTTTTCTCCCGAGCAGCCAGTCCGCAGATACCTACTCCGATAGGGATTCTTGTGTGCTGAGTGGCTTCAGGGCCGTCCCACGCCTTCAGCACCAACGTGTCGCCTTCGAGCATATAGATGCCGACCCACTGATAGTGGGCGACAGTGCTCCGTAAGAACGAGACGGTCTTCTGCAGAGTTTGCCCAAAGTCCAACCCGGAGATCTCGCGCTGCAAAACGGTAAGCAAGTCCATAGACACCTTCAGCATAGCATGAAGATAGCAAGTCTACAAGCGGCTCGCTTGCTCGAACGCATAGGCCGCGCGTAAGAGCTTCGACTCTTGGAATTTATCGGCGATGAGCTGCGCTCCAAAGGGCAGATTCTCTACAGTTCCCCCGGGAATAGAAATCGCGGGAATACCAGCTAAGCTCGCCGGCACGGTAAAGATATCTGACAGATACATAGCTAAGGGGTCTGTGATGCGTTCCCCAAGGCGGAACGCCGGGGTCGGCGACGTCGGGGAGAGAAGGATATCCACACTGCGGAAAGCGGCCTCGAAATCGCGGCGGAGAAGCGCTCGGACCCTCTGGGATTTGCCGTACCACACCTCGTAGTAGCCGGCGCGCAGCGCATACGTCCCGATCATGATTCTGCGCTTGACTTCGGGGCCGAAGCCCTGGGCGCGGCTCTCGGAGAACATCGCGTCAACGGAGCTATCGCTCATGCGCTGAGTGTAGCGCACCCCGTCAAAGCGCGCCAGATTAGCGCTCGCCTCCGAACACGAGATCAAATAATACGTTGGAATAGCATACTCGGTGTGCGGCAGCGACAGCTCAATGATCTCCGCTCCCAGCTCCTTAAAGATCTCGATCCAAGACTCGACGCACGCTTTGGCTTGGCCAGAAAGATCAGCGATATACTCTTTGGGCACTCCCACGCGCCATCCCGTGATCTCTTGTCCCAGCTCCTGGGTGTAGTCTGCACAAGGGCGCTCGACGCTTGTAGAGTCGTTCGGATCGCGCCCGGCAATATAGTTCAGCAAGATGGCACAATCGCGCACGTCTTTGGTCATCGGGCCGATCTGATCTAAGGAGCTGGCAAAGGCGACTAAGCCGTAGCGAGAGACAAGCCCATACGTCGGCTTCAACCCCACGATCCCGCAGAAGGACGCGGGCTGGCGGATCGAGCCGCCGGTGTCTGAACCTAAGGCACAGATCGCCTCATGGGCCGCAACAGCTGCTGCTGATCCCCCCGAAGAGCCGCCGGGAACTCGCTCCAGATCGTGCGGATTGCGCGTAGGATAGAACGCGCTGTTCTCCGTGGAAGAGCCCATGGCAAATTCATCTAAGTTCGTCTTTCCCAAGATCTGGGCACCCGCTTCTTTGAGTCTCTCAATGACCGTGGCGTCGAAGATCGGCTGGAAGTTCTCCAAGAACCGCGACGCACACGTTGTTTTCAGGTCTTTCGTCGAGATGTTGTCTTTGACGGCGATGGGCAGTCCTCGCAGGGGTTTGTCGCGCAGGCGCTCGCACTCTTGCAGCAAGCGCTCTTGGGGCGCCAGGGAGATGTACGCTCGGATGAGCGATTCTTTCTCAGCGATGGTGCGGTAGAGATCCGCAATGACCTCGCGGGGGTGGATCTCGCCCTTTTCGATGAGGGCGAGCAGTTCGTGCAAAGGTCTCGTGTTCAAGTTCATACGAAAAAGAGCTCCAAGTGCAGGACTTGGAACTCTCAGGGGTGCCGAGGGAGGGATTTGAACCCTCACGGGATTTCTCCCCTACGGTCCTGAGCCGTAGGCGTCTGCCAATTCCGCCACCCCGGCACAGCACTATATTTTAACGCGACAGAGTTGGCTTGTCAACCGATTTCAGGCTATACTAGCTCTGTGAGCGACGAATGCTTCGTTGTAGTGAATCTGCTAGCAGGGCGTGGGCGCTGTCGGCGACTCTGGCCGGCTATCGAGCAGAGCTTGAGACGCTCCCGGCTCCCCTTCCGTCATGTCTTCACAGAGGCCCCCGGAGCGGCTGTTGACATTGCTCGACGCGCGGCCAAAGATTTCTCTACTGTCGTGGCTGTCGGCGGCGACGGCACGATTCACGAGGTCGTCACAGGGCTCATGGGCACCACGGCAAAGCTGGGGATCATCCCTGCAGGCACGGGAAACGATTTTGTCAAGATGCTCGGCATTCCCCCCAAAGACCCATTCAAAGCCATCCCGATTCTCACAGCTGGACGCACCGCTCGCGTGGATGTCGGGCGCATTGGCGAGCGCTACTTCGTCAATGGCCTGGGGATGGGGCTTGACGGAGCTATCGCCTGGCGAGTATTTCGCAGTTGGCGCTGGCCCGCCTTAGCCCCTTGGGTATATTTATACGCAGCGATCCGAGAAGCCCTGTTCTTTTGCAGCTCCGAGATGGAGATCACCGCTCCAGACTGGAGAGTTTCAGATGCACTGCTGATGATCGGGGCCTCCAATGGGCGCTATCATGGCGGGGATTTCCTGCTGGCGCCCCACGCTGAAATCGATGACGGGCTTTTCGATGTCTATATGATCTCGGATATGCACCCGCTCAGGCGAATTCGAGAGATCCCCAAGACGCGCCGCGGTGAGCATGTCTTCCTGCCGGAGGTGCAGATCAAGCGAGCGCCGTGGATCGAGATCCTTCCGAAAAATCCCCTCCCAGGCCACCTCGATGGCGAGCCCACGGAGTTCCCCGCGGAGAAGCTGCGGATCGAGCTATTGCCCAAGGAGTTGGAAGTGATCGTGGGGGAGGAAAAGCTTG
>JBEPZC010000096.1:0-4621 GCA_041641035.1 Candidatus Bipolaricaulota bacterium | reverse complement strand
GGATTCTCTTCTGTTATCATCTGAAAAGATCGGGATGTGGCGCAGCCTGGTAGCGCACACGCTTGGGGTGCGTGGGGTCGCGGGTTCAAATCCCGCCATCCCGACCAATAGTCTCTAGTCTGCTCACGCTGTCCTGCCCCGTCAGGGGGAGCTTTCGACTGTGATGGCGGCCCTCCAGGCCAAGGTTCACCGAAACTCTTCAAGGGGGGATGCTGTCTATGCGCAAGGTCCTCGCAGGTGCATTAGGGGAGGACGCCCACGTCGCAGGCGTCGCGAACTTCTTGAGAGTAGCTGAAGAGCTCGGCTGGCAGACAGTTTACTTAGGGCCGGCCGTCTCCATCGAACGTTTTCTCAGCGCGATTCGCCACCATAACCCCGATCTGATCGCCGTCAGCTATAGACTAACTCCAGAGACGGGCGAAGCACTGCTCAAGCAATTCACAGCCGCCGTCCGGCAAGCAGGATTCGAGAAGAAGCGTTACGTCTTCGGGGGTATACCGCCACTCGCCGAGAAGGCTCGCCAATTGGGGTTCTTCGAGAGATGCTTCTCCGGAGAAGAGCCGTTGGACGAAGTCATTGCGTATCTGAAGGGTGAACTCTGGCAGGGCACCACCGAGCAAGATTTCCCGCAGACGTTCGTCGAGCGCCTTGCTTGGAAGAAACCGTTTCCCTTGCTGCGGCATCACTTCGGCCGGCCCACCGTAGAAGAGACCCTCCAAGGGATTCGCGAGATCGCCGAAGCGCGCGTTCTGGATGTGATCTCGTTGGGCATTGACCAAGACGCCCAAGAGAACTTCTATCACCCTGAACGACAGGACCCGCGGCGCAAGGGCGCTGGCGGCGTCCCCGTGCGCTCCCCTGAAGAGTACCGCGCTCTGTATCAAGCCAGCCGTTGCGGGAATTATCCCCTCATGCGGGCCTACTCAGGGACCGATGACCAGCTCAAACTCGCTCACATGTACGTCGAGACGTTTAACAACGCCTGGTGCGCTACATCACTCTTCTGGTTCAATCAATTAGACCGTCGGGGGCCGCTCAGCTTAGAAGACTCTCTTCGTGTGCATCAAGAGCTGATGCGCTGGCACGGCGAGCGAAAGATCCCCGTCGAAGTGAACGAGCCCCATCACTGGGGAATGCGCGACGCTCCTGATGTCATCTATGTTGTCACAAGCTTTCTTTCAGCGTACAACGCCAAAGCAATGGGCGTCACAGACTATATCGCTCAGTATATGTTCAACAGCCCGGCTGGGCTGTCGGATCGCATGGATCTAGCGAAGATACTCGCGTGCATAGAACTCTCTGAGTCGCTCGCTGACGCGAACTTCAGAGTCTACCGTCAGTCACGGACGGGACTGCTCAGCCATCCTGTTGACCCCGACGCTGCGCGTGGCCATCTGGCGGCGTCTGTTTATCTGCAGATGGCGATCAGGCCCCATATCGTCCATGTCGTCGGCGCGACAGAAGCTCATCACGCCACGACGGCGAAGGAGCTGATCGAGAGCGTCAAGATCGCACGGCGAGCGATAGAGAATGCCCTGCGCGGCGCCCCGGATATGACAGCAGATCCCGTCGTGCAACACCGCAAAGGAGAACTCATTCGAGAAGCCCAGGTCACCCTGGAAGCTATAAAGAAGCTTGCTGGGCCGAATGTCTCCGATCCCTGGACTGACCCGACGACGCTCGCCCGCGCAGTCTCCACGGGGATTCTCGATGCGCCGCACCTGAAGGGCAGCCCCATCGCCAAGGGACAGATCGTCACACAGATCATTGACGGCGCGTGCCTTGCCATTGATCCTGAGACAGGAAAACCCTTGAACGAGGCGGAGCGCCTTGCTCGCCTCGGCGTGAAAGTCTGAAGGAGAGCTATGTGCGGCATCGCCGGATACTTCGATCTCGAACGCACGTCTCGGGCTCCCTTCTCAGTAGAGCTAATGTTGGAGCGCCTGGGCCATCGCGGGCCGGACGACCGAGGGGTTTGGCAGGACAAGCACGCTGCCCTTGGACACACCCGACTCTCTATTATTGATGTGCCCGGCGGCCATCAACCCATCACCAACGAAGACGGCTCGATCCGGATCGTCTATAACGGGGAGATCTATAACTTCCCTACGCTGCGGGCTGCGCTTGCGCTCCGACACACGCTACGCACGCGTACTGATACCGAAGTCATCGTGCACAGCTACGAAGAGCACGGGCCAGAGTGCGTGAAGCTCTTCGATGGGATGTTCGCGTTCGCTCTGGTAGATGGAGACGAGATCTTCTTAGCCCGTGACCCCTTGGGCGTTAAGCCGCTCTACTATGCGTTTGCTGATGGGCGGCTCTACTTTGCCTCAGAAATCAAAGCGCTGTTGCCGATCACGACAGACATTGTAGAGTTCCCGCCCGGCCATTGGTTCCATAGCAAGCTCGGTTGGAAACAATATTTCGATCTTGCGCAGTGGGCCGAATCAAGAGTCTCAAGCAAGCTCGCTGATCCTACAGGGATGCTGCGAGATTGTTTGGTCACCTCCGTTGAAAAGCGGCTCGTCTCGGACGTGCCGGTGGGGGTCTTCTTGAGTGGAGGTCTTGACAGCAGCCTCGTCGCCGCGTTGATGAGCGAGAAGATCCCCAATCTGCACTCGTTCTCCGTGGGCACGCCCTACGGCCAAGACCCGCTCTATGCTCGGAAAGTCGCCCAACATCTGGACACGGTGCACCACGAATATATCTACACCGAAGCCGAGATGATCTCCATACTACCCACCGTCATTTATCACTTGGAGTCTTTCGATTTTGCGCTGGTGCGCAGCGCAATTGCCCATTACTTCGTTGCTCGTCTGGCTGAAGACTTCGTGAAGGTCGTACTCGTTGGCGAGGGCTCCGATGAATTATTCGGTGGCTATCACTATCTGAAGGGAATCAGTGACCAGCAGGCGTTGCACCGCGAGTTGGTCGCCATCACCAGTCGGCTGCACAATTCCAATCTGCAGCGCGTTGACAGGATGACGATGGCTCATAGCGTAGAAGGCCGAGAGCCCTATTTAGATCTCGATCTCCTGAAGACGGCGCTGGCAATCCCTATAGAACTGAAACGGCGGGACGGCATCGAAAAGTGGGTCCTGCGCAAGGCGTTTGAAGGCGTTCTCCCCGATGAGATCCTCTGGCGCGAAAAAGAGAAATTCTCACGTGGGGCCGGTTCGGCTCTGGTCTTTGAGCAGATCGCCGAGCGTGAGATTTCAGATGAAGAGTTTGAGCGCGAGCGTCAGCTCCCTCATGGACTCACGCTGCGCTCGAAAGAAGAGCTGTATTACTACAGAATCTGGCGACGCTATTTCCCTGACTCTGTCACGCAATGCTTGAGCTGGACCACCCGACCTGAAGCGAGGTGATCGTCCTATGCCCAAGAACATCCATTACACCGTCATCGGTGCCGGACATGGCGGGAAAGCCATGGCTGCTCACTTGGCGCTCATGGGGTATCCGGTCACCCTGTATAATCGCACAGCAGCCAATATCAAGACTATCAAAGCGCGAAAGGGGATCGAACTGGAAAGCTTCCCCGACGGTCCCCACGGCTTCGCCAAGCTCAAAAAGTGTACATCAGATCTTAAAGACGCCCTCGCAGATGCTCACGTCGTGATGGTCGTTGTGCCCTCGTCGGCGCATCGAGAGATCGCACAAGCCTGCGCCCCGCATCTCCAAGACGGCCAGATCGTCATCCTGCACCCCGGGCGGACCTGCGGAGCCATTGAGTTCGTGAAGGTCCTCAGAGATAACAACTGCTCAGCGAACGTGACCGTCGCCGAAACCGAAACGTTCATTTACGCGAGCCGTTCGATTGGCCCGGCCCAAGCCCATATCTTCAGCATCAAGGACGCTGTCCCCCTCGCTGCCCTGCCTGCTACCCAGACCGCAAGAGTCTTAGAAGTCATCACGGAAGCCTACCCCCAGTATATTGACGGGGGCAATGTCCTGCAGACAGGGCTCGATAACATGGGCGCGATCTTTCACCCGGCGCTGACGATTTTGAACGCCGGCTGGATTGAATCTACCAAGGGGAATTTTCAGTTTTATATTGACGGCGTGACGCCCTCAACCGCACGGGTGCTCGAAGTCTTAGACCGCGAGCGGGTCACGATCGCTTCAGCGTTGGGCATTCGTGCCATGACTGCGATGGAATGGCTCACGATGGCCTACGACGCCAAGGGGGAAAATCTCTATGAAGCCGTCCACGCCAATCCCGGCTATTACGGGATCACCGCACCCAATCGTTTAGAGCATCGCTATATCTTTGAGGATGTTCCCATGAGCTTGGTCCCCATGGTCGCGCTAGGCAAGCGCTACGGCGTGGAGACCCGGGCGATGGAGAGTCTGATTCATTTGGCTTGTATCATTCATCGGACGGACTATTGGCGGCGCGGGCGAACTTTAGATAAGTTGGGCATCGAGCGTCTGAGCGTAAGCGAGCTGACGCGCTACGTCAACGAGGGCATTTTGCCTTAGAAGGGCCACAGCCTGGGAATCAAGAGCATCGCCACAGCCCATACGAGAATATTGAGCCCGACCCCTACGCGTACATAGTCTGAGAACTTATAGCCGCCCGGCCCGAAGACCAAGGTATTGGATTGATGGCCGATCGGCG
>JBEPZC010000095.1:0-4716 GCA_041641035.1 Candidatus Bipolaricaulota bacterium | reverse complement strand
CCCCCAATTGCGACGCTAACGAGATGGCAATGGGCGCCAGAAGCACAGCTGCAGCGGCGTTAGAAAGAACTTCTGTGATCAGTGACGTGAACGCCAGCAATGCCCCCAAGACAAACAACGGACCAAATGAGCCAATGCCCTTTAAGATGAATTCAGCCAGCAGTTGCGCGGCTCCTGTCTTCTCGAGCGCGATCCCCGCAGGGATCATCCCTGCCAAAAGAAAGATAACCATCCAGTCTATGGACTTATAGACATCTTCTGGGGAGATACAACGGGTCAAGACCAGCAGTGCAGCCCCCAACACCCCAGCGACGCTGATGTGCATAACCCCCAACGCTGCCAAGGCCAGCACCCCTCCAAAGATCAAGAGCACCAGGGGCGCCTTCTCCCTCTGCACAGACTGGAAGCCCATCGGCTGCATCGCGATGAAATTGTTCGGAGCGACTTGCGCCAGACGCTCCTCCGGCCCCTGCAGGAGCAGCGCATCGCCGAACTCCAAAGGGATATGAGCAAGCTGCCCGTGCAGGAACGTCCCATGCCGGGCAATGCCAAGCACGGTCAACCCATACTGATTATGGAAGTCCAACTCGGCCAACGTCTGCCCGATGAAAGGCGAGCGCGGCGCCAGGATGACCTCCACTCGCTTGATAGTGTCGGATCTATGCCACGGATGGGTGAACTCAACCTCCGGGCGGATCTCGACGCCGAATTCTTCCTTGAGCTTAAAGATCTCCTCAGCGGTTCCCGAAACAATGAGCAGGTCACCCTCTTTGAGGCTCGTCCACCTCCATAAGTCTAAGAGACGTCTCCCCTTTCTGCGGATCTCTATGATGTCAACGCCCCGCTCACGCCACCCCAGCTCGGATAAGCGCTTAGCGATGAGCTTAGAGCCAGCGGGGATGACGAGTTCCGTCAGATAATCTTTGGGCAGAGAATCTGTGATCTCTTCGGCGCGGCGCACGGGGAGGAGATGTCGCCCAATCAGCGTCATATAGAGCACCCCGCTCAAGACGAGGACGATCCCCAAGGGCGCGAACTCAAAGAGCGCAAACGGACGCAACCCATGCTGAACCCCAATCGTGGTTACTAAGAGATTGGGCGGTGTCCCAATCAGCGTGCACACCCCTCCCAGCAGCGAGCCATAAGCTAAGGGGATCAGCAACTTCGACGGGCTGATCTTGGTGCGATGCCCTAGCTCCATCGCGACGGGTAAGAGCAAAGCAACAGCGCCCACGTTGTTGATGAACGCTGAGATCGCTGCGACAGCAAGCATAATGACGAGCACCAACGCCCACTCACGCTCCCCAGCGAGGGCTTTGACAAGACGCCCAAGGTAAGCGGCAATCCCCGTGCGCGTTGCCGCAGCACTCATCACGAACATCGCTCCCACGGTGATCACGGCCGGATTGCTGAAGCCGCTGAAGACTTCACTCGTGCTCAAAAGCCCTGTGAGGGCAAGGGCCACGAGTACCCCCATCGAGACCAAGTCAGCTCGCACACGCTCCGTGACGAACAACACGAGCGCTACGACGAGAATGGATAAGAGAATTGGGATTTCCATTATAGGTATTATAGTGCTCGCTTGCTGAGCATGTCAATCGCTCCATTTCATGAAGAGCGGCCCGATGATGGCGAGCACCAAGACTGTCATGACCGTCAAGGCCAACAGGGGCACAGACACCGTCGGTGCCAATCCCGCCAGCAGGATGGAGAACTCCCCGCGCGGGATAAGAGTGACTCCCAAGCGCAGGGAAGCCCCCGGACTGAGGCGAAAGAGCCAGCCGATCACCCATCCGGCGGCCACTTTCCCTGCGATGGCCAGTACAATCAGCACCGCCCCCAGCAGTGCCACGCTCCCGAAACTGGAAAGGTCAATGAGCAACCCAAACGAGACAAAAAAGATAGCAGCGAAGAGATCGCGAAAGGGTGCGATCACGCGGTCCACGCGCCCACGGAACTCCCTTTCGGGAAGGATAAACCCCGCGAAGAAAGCGCCGATGGCTCCCGACAGCCCCAGCCATTCGGCCGTCGCGGCCAACACCAAAATGAACGCCAGCACAAAGAGCAAGAAGACCTCGATAGATTCGTGAGCGAGCAGACGCCGGAGCAGCGGGCGCAACACAATGGCAGCTATAAAAGCTCCTGCGAAAAAGCCCACTGTTTTCCCGAAAACCACCAAGACCTCTGCAATCTGGATCCCCCCAGCATGAATCAGCCCAGCGATGACAGCCAGATAGAGAGCCGTCAAAATATCTTGGAGCACGGAGATACCCACGGCATACTCTGTCTCCGGATGCGCTGCGCGTTTGAAATCTACGATGAAACGAGCCATGATGGAAGTGCTGTTATTGTACAGCACCCCTCCGAGGATGAAGGCGCTTAGCACATCGAGTCCGATGGCTAATCCCAAGATGATTCCCAGCGGCAGGTTGATCAGAGCGTCCAGGGCTGTAGCTACGAAGAGTTTGCGGCCGCTGCGCCGCACGCGCTCCGGCGAAAAATCCAGGCCGATCATAAACAACAAGAGCATGGCTCCCAGTTGCGCCATGAGTGCTATCATCTCGGAATGCTGCACGAACGCTTGCAACCCCAGACCGGCTAGAATGAAGACTGGCACACTCGATTGTTTGAACCGGTGCGCCACGAGCGCACCCAGATAGAGCACGAACAAAACGACCCCGAGTTGGAAGAGCATTTTTAGTGAAACCCGAAGCGCTCTTTGAACTGCTCAATCTGGGATTGCTCGCCGATGACGACGACCGTATCTCCAGCGGCGATGTAGGTATCAGGAGCCGGATTGAGGATTTTTTTGGTCGGCCCAAAGATCGCGATGATCGTCGCCCCGGTCAGCTTGCGCACCCTGTTCTCTTGCACGGTCTTGCCCGCCAAGGGGGAATCCTTGGAAACTTTGAGCCATTCGATGGTCAGCTCTTTCATGACCAGTCGTGCCGTGTCATGCACGTCGGGCTGGAAGTGCGTGCCGATCAAGATCGCTCCAAGCTCTCGGGCTTCTTCGTCGCTCAGCTCGATGACCGATTCCGGCTTCTCTTGGTGAGGCAAGAATCGAAAGATCTCGCGGCGTCCCGTCTTGTGGATCACAACACTGAGCGTCTCGCCCCCTTCGGTCTCGAACGAGAACTTCATGCCGATGCCGGGCAGTTCGACTTCGCGCACTTCCATAGGGCTCCTTTCAGTTTGATCTTCATCCTCGGTTTTAAGTATACTGCCTCACGTCGGAGTTACCAATATGAACGATCAAATATCGAGTGCATACTCTCTTTGGCAGAAGCTCGGTTTGGGGCTCGGCGTTTTCATTTTTTTTGCGGTACTGCTTGTGCCCACGCCAAGCGGCCTGTCCCCACTAGCCCAGCGAGTCGGCGCCGTGGCCCTCTTAATGGTCGTTTGGTGGATCAGCGAAGCCGTTCCAATTTATGTGACAGCACTGCTCCCTTTGATACTGTTCCCTCTCTTAGGTGTGCTGACTATGAGGGAAGCGGCCGCGCCGTATGCCGAGCCCACGATCTTTCTCTTTATGGGAGGCTTCTTTCTTGCGCTGGCCATGCAACGATGGGATCTGCATCGCCGCATAGCCTTGCACCTCATTGGGCTCGTAGGGGTGAGCCCAAGGCGCCTGATCCTGGGATTCATGGTGGCCACAGCGTTTGTCTCGATGTGGGTTTCAAATACCGCAACGACGATGATGATCTTCCCCATTGGCCTCGCTGTCATTCGCCAGCTCGATCCCTCAGCAATGGTCAAGCACCAGAAACATCGGGCGGGCTTTGGCACAACCCTCATGCTGAGTATTGCCTACGCAGCGAGCATCGGAGGAATAGGCACGATCACAGGGACACTGCCAAACGCGATCTTCGTCGGCCAAGCCAAGGTGCTCTTCCCGGAGCTGGGCGCTGTGGGGTTTCTACAATGGATGTTGGTCGGGGTGCCCTTTGTGTTGCTATTTCTTCCGTTGGTGTGGGCGTATTTAGCGTTTGTTCTTATGAAACAGCCTGACGGGACGACAGAACCCACGCACCTCTATCAAGAATTGCGCCAGTTAGGGCCAATGAGCCGAGGAGAGAAGGGCGTATTCAGCGTTTTCTTGTTGGCCGTCATGGGGTGGGTCTTTCGAGCGGATTTGCACATTGGTCCTCTGACTATTCCCGGATGGGCCACGCTCTTGGGGCTCGCCGAATGGGTCAGCGATGCCACCGTCGCGCTCATCGCCGCACTGCTCCTCTTCATTATCCCGACCAACTTCAAAACAGGAGAGTTCTTGCTCACGTGGGAGTGGGCCAAGCAAATTCCCTGGGGGGTGTTGCTGCTCTTTGGTGGCGGCTTTTGCCTAGCTCAAGGGGTTCAGCAGACGGGCTTAGCCATATGGATAGCCGAGGGGATTTCCCGGCTGACACAGATGCCGTTGCCCCTCTTGATTTTCACGGTGGCGCTCTCCGTGAGCCTTCTGAGCGAGGTGGTCTCGAACACGGCGTTGGCGACAATCATGATGCCCATCTTAGGGGCGACGGCAACAGCCATGACCATCCATCCGTTTCTCCTGATGATCCCCGCGACGATAGCGGCTTCAGCCGCCTTTATGCTCCCCATCTCCACACCGCCCAATGCTATCGTTTTTGGAAGCGGGTATCTCACGATCTCACAGATGGCCAAGGCCGGATTTGTCCTAAATCTGTTGGGAGCGCTCATCATTACTCTGGTCGT